>CAJJPW010000177.1 GCA_905193725.1 uncultured Eubacteriales bacterium | reverse complement strand
GGACGTATTAGAGCTGCCGGTGAACCCTCAGACGGTTTCGGTCAGCAGGGGCGTGAAAGTCAATACGGTTAACATCATCGGGCTAGGAGATGTGTTTTTGCCGGGAGATGAAGAGGCGATTACCCTCTCTTTTAGCACATTTATCCCAGACACAAGCTCTCGATTTTTCCAATTTGGCAGCAAGTTGAAAAACCAAAATGCAGTGATTGCACTGCTAGAGAAATGGATTACTGGGAAAAAGGTGGTGCAGTGCTGTATTGGAAGTTATCTGAACAAACAGTTTTATGTCACAAAGCTGGAGAAACAGATTCGAGAGGGCACAAAGGATGTCAATGTGACCATTACTCTGAGCGAATACCGGCAGTTGGTGGTGAAAAAGCCTCAGAGCTCTGGCAAGAAAAAAGACGAGGATGGCAAGATCACCTATTACGTGGTGAAAAAGGGAGACACATTATGGGAGCTGGCCAAAAAATACTATGGCAGCGGCACCAAATGGAAGGTGATTGCGGACAAAAACGGCGTAAAAAACCCTAGAAACTTGCAGATTGGGACAAAGCTGATTATTCCCAAGGGGTGAGAAAGTAGGTGAGGAAGATTTGAGTCAATTAAAAGTGGTTTTGGGAAGTGGCGTGGATATTTCCGGCACAGTTACTAGCGCCAAATACAGCGGAGACATGAACAAAGTGGCCAGGGAGCTGGAGCTGACGCTGGCTAGCTCTGTGAAGTCTTATATCACCATTGGAGAAAAAGTTGCGGCCTACCTGGATGGGACGCAATTTTTTTATGGCATTATGCTCAATATGCCATCAGTGGCAAACGCCCAGACGATGAACATCAAATGCGTGGATTATGGGATCTATCTCTCCAAGAACAAGACCTACAAGGTGTACAGCGGAACGGCAAAGGAGATCGCCAAGGAAATCTGCAACGAGTTTGGCATCGCCACTGGCAGCTTGGCCTCTCGCTCGGGGCAGAGAAAGATCACCAGCACCGGGGACAAGAGCGCCTACGACGTGATCCGCGAGGCCTACGAGGAGGAAGACGCGGTGGACCGGGAATACGTGATCTACATCAAAAACCGCAAGCTCTATGTGGAAAAGGCGGGGAGCGACGTGGTAGCGGATATTTACGGCAAGTACAACATCACAGCGGCCTCTTATTCGGAGAGCATGGAAAACATGGTCAACCGGGTGATCATTCTAGACGAAAAGGGGGAGAAGAAAAAGGACAGCGTGGAGAACAGCGAAAACAGAAGCCGCTACGGCACATTTACCGAGACCTACAAGCGGCAGAAGGACAAAAACGATAGGGAAGAGGCCAAGAAAAAGCTAAAGGGCATTGTGAAGACGGGCAGTGTTTCTGCCCTGGGGGACATCGCCTGCATTGCGGGAAAGGCCATCCGGCTGTCGGACACGGGTAGTAAGCTCAAGGACGAGTACACCATCAGCGCGGACAGCCACACGTTTTCCCAGGGCAATCATCAGATGAGTCTCACCCTGTATTTTAAACAGGAGGAATAGTGGTAAGGGGCATGTACAGCCTTGATGGAAAAGCGAGAAAGGAGAGCGTATGGGAGCGGAATTTAGCAAGCTTATCAACATGATGAGAAGCCAGGGCGCGGCAGCCAGCTCACCAGGGTGCAGCTTAGGGGTTGTCCAAAGCACCCAGCCTTTGCGCATCGCCATAGACGGCGTAGCGCTGGAAAATGGGCTTTGGATTGACCCGGCGCGGCTGGACAAGAACCTGGGGACGTATGCCATCAAACAGGGAGACCTGGTGCTGGTACAGCGTTCTGGCGAACAATTTTACATTTTGACAAAGGTGGTGGAAGTATGAACATCTTTCCAGAGGAACTGGAACAGGTAGAAGAGGTGTTAAACGAGGCCGACGACACGAGCCCCGAGGATATGCCAGTGGCATGGGAGTGGGCCTTTGACTTTGAAAGCAACGCGTTCTTAAAAAATGACCGGGGCAATTACAAGGTGTATGGCAAGGAAGCGCTTATGATTTGGATTCAAAAGATGCTTCAAACCCAAAAACAGCGGTATTCCATCTATTCAGAGGAATACGGCCACGATTTGGAGGAGCTGATGGGGCAGCATTTTGACGAGACGCTGATGACCCAGATACAAAACGAGCTGGTGAGAGCGCTCACAGCTAACCCGTATATTTTAGATGCTACGGATTTTGCCTTTGAGCGAAAGCCGGGTGGTGCGCTCCAGGTGAGCTTTCAAATTCAGTCTATTTACGGAGATTTTGACTATGAACAGGAGGTAGCGATTGATGGCTAACAGTTATGAAGAAATTTTACAGAGGATGGAGCAGTCCATTGTACTGCCGGAAAACGTCAGCGTGGAGGGCAGCTTCTCAGGGGATATTCTCCGCTGCGTGGCAGATGAACTGGCCAGGATCTACTCTTACGACGTGGACACCATCTACGAGAAGGTGTTTGTATCCGACGCAGAAGGGGAGAACCTGACTAAGATCTGTGAAAACTACGGGGTGGAGCGGATTGCAGCCCAGGGATCCAGCGCCATGGTGGTATTTACAGGGGAGCCCAATGCTGTATACGAATACGACCCAGACGACATCAAAAAGGTATACAGCAGCGAATTTGCCTTTACCGTACCCGAGAGCATCCGCCTTAACCAAGAGGGAACGGCCACGGTGAAGGTGTACTGCGACGAGACAGGAGCCCAGACCAACGTGAGCGCTCAGTCCATTCAGATGGTAGGGCCGGGGCTGGAGGGCCTGACGGTGAACAACCCAGAGGCGGCCACAGGAGGGGATGAGGAGGACGACGCATCCCTTCGGGAGCGGACGCTATTTAAGATGAGAAATCCATCCTCCAGTGGCAACAAGAGCGACTATCAACGGTGGGCCATGGAAGTGAGCGGCGTGAAAAAGGCGTATGTAACAGGGCCGATAGACCAGGAGGGAACCATCGCGGAGGACCAGACATCTATCACCATTACGCCGGAGGTAGTGATCAAAGTGCTCAGCGATGATGCGGCCATTGCCGAAAAAGTGGCGGCGTATATTGAACCCAAGCGGCCGGTTGGCGCGCTGGTGGAGGTGGAAAAGGCAACCCCTACGTACATCGACATCACGGTGAATCTGCGGTTGGCGGCTGGCGTATCCAAAGAGGCGGCCCAGAGCGCTTTACAGGACATTGTGGGCCAATACATTGACGGCATCGACATGGAGACCAATGAGATTAGCTACCTCAAGGTGGTCAGCCTGCTATTTGACGCAGAGGTGGGAGATGTTGTCTCTTTGAAGATCTTAAAACGAGGGGATTCAGGAGCAGGAGACGAATCCATCACCTTAGATCCGGGGGAATTTGGCGTGTTGGGCACTTTGACAGTTGTGGAGGTGGAGTAGATGGCAGACAACGCACTTAAACAAAAGCTGCCCTCCTTTATCGGGGAGGAGCCACAGATCAGCAGCTTACTGGACGTTGCACAGCAGGAGACAGGGGCTTTGGAAGACGCGCTGGCAGATAAAATAAAGGGGTTTTACATCCAGAGCTTGAGTAGTCCAGACGCGCTGGCGGCTTGGGAGAAGGACTTCGCCATTCAAAATGCCTATGCCTCGGCAGAGGAGAGAAAACTGGAGATCGTCTCTCGCCTCAATATGTCCGGGACGGTCACCAAAGAAGCTCTTAAGACGTATATTACCCAGCTGACAGGCAAAGGAGTACGATCCATTGAGGAGAAGATTTTGGCAGTTACCGGGCGAGACGATGTGAAGATCTGCCAGATCACAATCAATCTCATGGGAGGAATGGAAGGACTCACCAGTCCTCAGGTACTAGAGCGAGGGCTCAAGGGGATTTTGCCTGCTCACACCATCTACCACACCATCGACCAGGTAAATCGTCTGGGAAGCGCCCAACTGTATTATGGGGTGATCGGCAGCGAATACAGACAAGTGAAAGGAGAAGTAGTGGATGATTGATCAATATATCTACACCCAAAAGGGGTTGAGCAAAAAGGCTGGGCTGGAGCAGGGACGCTCCCTTGTGATCACCAGAGCGGAATGTGGAAACGGCTACAGCCAAGACCCGGGCAGCATGACAGAGCTGGTGCCCTCTTCGGTGAAAATGCAGCTGGTACTGGACGATAGCAGCCTCACCTGGAACAGTCAAGACCAATATGCGGTTTTGCACATGACGCTGAGCAATGTGGGGCTCAGCGAGGCCTTTGAGCTGAGGCAAATCGGCATATATGCGCAGGATCCCCAGACGGAGGAGGAGTTTTTATACATCATCGGCCAGACAGACCAGCCAGAGACCATACACGCCTACAGCCAAGGAGAGAGCAATGTGGATTTGGAGCTGTATCTGTACGGAGCGGGTGCTTCCCAAATCCAGCTGTCCATTGATCCTACCTGCCTGGTCACCAAGCGGCATTTGGGAGAAGTAGCGGGAAATTTGCAGACACAAGTGGACCAGAAAATTCAAAATCACAACCACGATGGGGTCTATGCGGCTAAGGTGCACACCCACACGAAAAGCGAGGTGGGGCTGGGCAATGTGGATAACACCAAGGATAGCACAAAAAGCGTGGCTTACGCGGCCAATGCGGGAAAACTGGAGGGCTATGGGGCTTCGTCCTTTGCCACGAAGGTGCACTCCCACAGCTATTTACCCACTTCTGGGGGCACGATCAGCGGCAAGCTGACGGTGAGCAAAGGGGGCATGACGGTAAACGCTCAGGACGACGAGCTGGTCTTCCAGGTGTCAGGCAACAGCAGGCTGGCGGCTTGGGGG
>CAJJPW010000176.1 GCA_905193725.1 uncultured Eubacteriales bacterium | reverse complement strand
CCCCAGCCGCTGGTCAGCCGTCTGCTGTTGCCTTAGCAGGAACTCCCTCTCGCTTTGGAGGTTTTCCCCGTCTTTGACCTTCTCTATGTGTTTGATCTTCAGCTTATTGACTTGGTCTTTTAAGTGGCTGAGCTGTTGGGCATCCTGCTCGTAGTCGCTCTTCATCTGGCTGAGCTGGGTTTCCAGATCCTCCAGCTCCATCTCCAGAGCTGCCTTGGCGCCCAGCTGCTTTTGCCGCTGGTTTTTCTCGTCCTCCAGCACTTGCGCCCAGCTGTTTTGCTGCTGCTGGTACTCGGCGATGGCCTTGCCCAGCCGATCGATATTCTCCTGGGTCGCCGCCTGCTGCTGCACGATGGTGGCGGTGCTCACCTCGATCTCCTTCAGATCTGCAATGGCGCTCTCCACCTCCAGGCGGACGAACTCCCCGTCTTCTTTTGCGGTTTGGATCTCCATCTGTTTGAGCTCCACATCTGCTTTGAGCTGCTCTATGCGCACCTCCAGCTCTTTGAGCACCCGCTTTCTGGAGAGCAGCCCCGCCTTATTTCCGCCGGTGCTTCCTCCTGTCATCACGCCGCCGGGCTTTACCATATCCCCCTTGAGGCTCACCACTCGAAAGGAGCGGCCACAGGCATTGGCCACGGCCACAGCGCTGTCTAAATCCTGGGTGATGACCGTTCTTGCCAGCATGAACTCCACTGCTGGCGCCACCCTCTGCCCGAACTGGACGGCCTCGCTGGCCACGCACAAAAATCCTGGGACGCTTTGGGCCTTTTGCCGCTCTGTCTCGGATAGTTTGTTATAGGAAAGGGCGTTTAGGGGCATAAAGGTAACTCTGCCCAAGTTCCGCTGCCGCAAAAAGCGGATGAGCGTCCCTGCATCCTGCTGGTTTTCCACCACGATGTTTTGCAGGGCGTTGCCCAGCACCGTCTCTATGGCCATCTCGTACTGATCCGGCACCTTCATCAGCTCTGCCAGGGGGCCCACCATCAGCCTGCCGATCTCCCGGTTTTTCTCCGCCTCGGTCAGCAGGTTTTTCACGCTGTGGACGTACCCCTCAAACTGGCGGCTCATGGCCTCCAAAATGGAGTATTGAGATTCGCACTCCCCCAGCTCTTTTTGCAGCGCCATGAGCTGTTCTGACAGCTCTCTGTGCTCCTGTTCCTTTTGCTGCTGTTTGACTTTCAGGGCGTTGATCTTCTCCGCCTGCTGTCTATTTTTCTGGGCCAGCTGCTCCCGATCCTGGGCCAGACGCTTTTGCCCATCCAGCAAACTTTTTTGGCTCATCTGCGCCTCTTCCAGCTGGGCCTCGATGCCGCTTAGATATTCTTCTTTATTGGTGGCGGATTCCGACAGCCTGGAAAGGGCCTTGTCCACCTCTCCCAGCTGGGCGAAGATCTCCTGCCGGCGGGACTTTTTGTCCTCCACCTGTTTGGTATAATCGCTGTTTTTGGAGGAGACCTGATCCATGCTGGCCAGCAGAGTCTCCATCTCCCCTTCTAGGGCAGCTATCTGGGATGCGTTTTCCTCCTGCCGCACTTGCAGCGCCTGGATGAGTTTTTGGCTGTCCTGGCTCTCCAGCGCGGACTGCTGATTTTCCCTCTGGATCTCCTCTCTTCTCTGATCGATGTGCCTTTGCCGCTCTTCCAGCAGCCGGATGGAGCCCCGCTTTTGTTCGATCTGCCCCCTCAGCTCCATGAGGGCTTTGGTGATGCGCTCCTTATGCCCAGTGGCCTCTTCCATCTGGGCGGTCTTTTGCTGATACTGCCGCTCCATCTGCTGCGTTTGGTCTTTGGCCTGTTGGATCTCCTGCTGATACTGGGCGATCAGCTCTTGCAGCTGCTCCTGCCTCTGTTTGTTTTTATCCCACTCCACCAAAAAGCTGGCCAGTTCCAGTCCTTTGAGCTCTTCTTGCAGGGCCAGATACGCCTTGGTCTCCTCCATCTGGGTCTGGAGGGGCACAATCTGCTCTTTGAGTTCCTCTAGGATGTCCTCCACACGCTCTAAGTTCTCGTCCGTCTTTTGCAGCTTTTTTTCCGCCTCTTCCTTGCGGACCCGGTACTTCATGATGCCTGCCGCCTCTTCAAACACCTTGCGTCTGGAGAGGGATTTGCTGCTCAAGATGTCGTCCACCCGGCCCTGGCCGATGATGGAGTATCCCTCTTTGCCGATGCCCGTATCCCGGAACAGTTCCAGCACGTCTTTGAGCCGCACGATGTTTTTGTTCAGGTAGTAGTTGCTCTCTCCCGAGCGGAACATCTTTCTGGCCACCACGATCTCCGAGTACTCGCAGTCCACCTGGCCGTCCTGGTTGTCAAAATACAGTTCCACCTCACAGTAGGCCTTGGGTTTTACCCCTTCCGCCCCGTTAAAGATGAAGTCTTCCATCTTATCTCCCCGGAGGTTTTTGGTGCTCTGCTCCCCCAACACCCAGCGAATGGCGTCTGCCACGTTGCTCTTGCCGCTGCCATTGGGGCCTACGATGCCGGTGATGCCTTTATCCACCACGATTTCCGTCTTATCTGCAAACGATTTAAACCCTTGTATCACTAATTTTTTTAGAATCATGCTCTTCTACTCTATCTTCACTTTCCCATTGATCTGTTTAAAAAAGCGTATAAAAAATAAACCACAGCTTTTCTGCCATGGTTTATTATAAAGGATTTTTTCCAATTGCACAACTTATTTCAGCAGCGCCTCGATCTCGGACTTGCCTACCAGGCCCACCGACTGCTCTGCCACCTGCCCGCCTTTGAACAAGATGAGCGTGGGGATGGACATCACCTGATACCTTGTGGCAATATCTGAGGCCTCGTCGATATTGAGCTTGGCGAACACTGCTTTATCCTGGTTTTCCTGTGCCACTTCTTCAAACACAGGCCCCAGCATTTTGCAGGGCATGCACCAAGACGCCCAGAAATCCACCAACACCGGTTTTTCTGACTGTAACACTACCTGATCAAAATTTTCTGCATTTACTACTTGGATTGCATCTGACATGGAAACCCAACTCCTTTTTACTCTTGATTATTTTGTTTAATTTCCACCATTTTGTACATGTATTTGTTCTTCTTCTTAAACTTCGGGTCGATGAACTTCAAGATGAGAAAGCCGATGGCCGTGAACACCACGCCGCTGAGGGCTGCCACCACATCGCCCTCCTCCACATGTAAAACGAGTGTATTCATATAATACCCAATTAACACGCCGATAAACAACATTGCCAGTGGAATTAAATAGGCAAGGGCGCTGGCCTTCATGGCGCTGGCATCGGAGAACTCCACCAGCACCTGGTCTCCCACCTTGGCGTTTAAGGTGTTTTCCGCCTGTATGGTGATCTCGTCCATATGGGCAAGCATGCCACAGGCGCCGCATCTGCCGCAGGCCGAAGTCCGCTTAAACAGGATATCCGCCTTGTTTCCGTGAATTTCTGTGATCTCGCCAAATTCTTGCACTTGCGTTGCCCCTCCTTTTTCTGCCCTTGACTTTCAGGGCGCGTGTATTGGGCGTTGTCTTCTCTATCTGTATGGCCGCTTGGGCCCAGATCTTTCTCCCTTTGGCGCCATGTCAGGCTGTTTTGTTCCCTTCCCCTTTTGGGGATGCACTTGGCATCCTCGTGTTTTTATCCATTACATTTTTTGCCTAGCCGCTAAAAATCAGGGGATTATTTGGCAGGGAGTTTGCCCTTCTTCCCTACTATTGTAACAAAAACAGCCCGGACATATGCGCGCTTTTTGGCTGAGAGAGCTTTCTCAGGGGATATATTTTTTGGGTACAAGGAAAAGTCGGGCTATTTTATGTGGAAGCAGCCAAAAGCTCTCTTTCTCAGCGGTCAGCCGGCCCGCCTGGCCCTATGGCCATTTTGGGCAGATCTGCAATTAACGGCTCCGATGCCCTTGGGATCTGCCCGAACGCTTGGTGATCATTTATCGGTTACTCATTTCCTCGCGTTCTCCATATTGGATGGCAGCTGGCCATGGATTCCAGATGCGCTATGCGCCCTCATCCGTGCCAGCTGGTGGGGATTTTATGCCATCCTTCCCCCATTGACTGCTTCCACAGGCTTTCGTCCGAACATGCCCACGCGGAATTTTCACTTCCGGCGGCAATAACCCTGTATCCTCACTTTCGATTTTGCTACCGGGAATATCCCCTGTTGTGCACCGGTTATATCCCCGCTTGCGGTTGTTATGAAAAACTTGGCCGTGGCCCTATGGTACCTGGGTAGTTATGCCCCTATGGTGCCTCGATGGCCGCCCTTCGCACCTCCGTGGTGCCTCCGTAGCCGCCCTTCACACCTCCGTGGCCGCTCTTGGTGCCTCTGTAGCTGCCCTTCGTACCTCCGTGGCCGCTCTTGATGCCTCAGTGGCCCCCCTTGGTGCCCCCTTGATGCCTACAAAAGCCGGTGAGATCACGCACTACCTTGCCCGCCATGATCATGCCCATCACTCCGGGGACAAAGGAGATGCTGGCTGGCACCACTTTGCCCTCTTCCTGGATGCCCGAGGCCATGGGCTGCTCTTTGGAGAACACCACGTGCACTTTGCGGGTATCCTCCCCCCGCAGCTGTTGGCGGAGTTTTCTGGCGATGGGATCCACCGAGGTATCCTCTAGCCGTGCCAGTTGAAACTGCTCTGGGTACAGCTTGTTTCCCGCTCCCATGGCGCTCACCACCCGCACGTTTTTTTGAATGCAGGTTTTGATGAGCAGTATCTTGGAGGCCATGCTGTCTATAGCATCCATCACGTAGTCGCACCCGGAAAAGGGAAACTCTAGGGCGCAGGCCGCCTCAAAAAACACCTGGCGG
>CAJJPW010000175.1 GCA_905193725.1 uncultured Eubacteriales bacterium | reverse complement strand
CCCCGCCTCTACCCAACAGCTGGTGGAGATCGCCAAATGCATGTATAAAAATCCCAAAGTGGTGGTTTTTGACGAGCCCACTACTTCCCTGACTACCGTGGAGCGGGAAAAGCTCTTTGAAGTGATGAACAAAATGCGTCAAGACGGCCTCACCATCATCTTCATCACCCACTATCTGGAAGAGGTCGTGCGGATGGCAGATAAATGCGTAGTGCTACGGGACGGTGGGGTCACCTATTATGGAACTATGGAGGGGATGAATGAGGCCAAGCTCATTAGCCACATGATCGGTCAGACCTTAGGCCACTATTACCCTCCCTTAGAAAACCACACCACCAGCCAAGTGGCGCTGGAGCTCAAGGAATTCGGTGGAGGCATCGTCTCCCCCTGCAACCTGACCGTGCACTATGGAGAAGTGGTAGGGCTAGCAGGGCTCATCGGCTCTGGGCGAACCGAGCTGATGCACATGGTCATCGGTGCGGATAAACCCCAATACGGCCAGATCCTCCTAGATGGACAGTCAGTTACCATCAAAGATCCAAGTATGGCTCTAAAAAAAGGCATTGCCTATATCAATGAGGATAGGCGAGTAGGCGGGCTTAATCTGAGCATGCCAGTGAATTTCAACATTTCCCTACCTAGCATCAGCGGGATATCGTGGGCAAATCCTCCTTCGTGAAGACCAAAGCTGAGCGAGACATGGTTCGCCGCATGATTGATCGTCTGGAGATCAAGTGCAGCTCTCCTGGACAACGGGCGCTCACCCTAAGCGGCGGCAACCAACAGAAGATCTCTGTAGCCAAGTGGATCGCTGCTCAGCCCAGAATCTACATTTTCGACGAGCCCACCAAGGGCATCGATGTGCTCACCAAGGCTCGCATATACGAGATCATCCGGCAGCTGGCTCAGCAGGGCGCAGCTATCCTCGTGATCTCATCCTATAACCCCGAGCTCATCGGCACCTGTGACAGAATCGAAGTGATGTCCAAGGGCAAAATGGTGGCCACCTTTGGCCCAGGGGTAGAAGAACACGAGCTCTTACTGGCTCAATAAGCCTTTGCAATCGATAGGAGGAATATAAATAATGGGGGAAAAGAAAAACCAAGTGCAGACCCTGAATGGGAAAAACAACATCTTAAAAAATCAGCTATTTACCGTGTTTATCATCATGGTGGCACTCATCATCTTTTTTGCAGTGAGCACTCAGGGATTTTTCACAGTAAACAACCTATACAATCTTTTGCAGCAGATTTCCATCATTGGCATCATCACAGTGGCTCAGACCTTCGTGATCATCACCGCCGGCATCGACCTCTCCCAAGGGGCGATTATCGGCCTCACTACCATCGCCTCCGCAGGCTTCATGGTGGATTTAGCCCTGCCCATCTGGTTCTCTATCCTCGCAGGCATCATTGTGGGCGCCATTGTAGGGGCGATCAACGGGGCGCTCATCGCCTATTTAAAGCTTCCAGCATTTATCACCACTTTGGGTACCATGAGTATTGTGGAGTCTGTGGCCCTGCTGGTAAAGGGGGGCAACGACATCTATAACCTGCCCAGCGCTATCTCTGAGTTTGGCCGAGGCGGCATTGCCGACGTGATTCCCAATATCGCCATCATCATGATCGTGTTGGCTGTGATTATGCACATCGTGCTGAAAAAGACGGCCTTTGGCAGATATGTATATGCTGTGGGCAGCAACATCCAGTCCGCCAAGTTCTCCGGCGTTAAAGTCAATAAGGTCCTGTTTTTCGTATATCTGATCGGCGGCGTTTTGTGCTCCATAGCGGGCATCGTGATGATGTGCCGCATGAATGGCGGCGTAGCTATTGCCGGTAAAGACTATCAAATGAACTCCATCTCCGCAGTGGTCATCGGCGGCGGCAGTCTGTTCGGCGGTGAGGGTTCTATTGCTGGAGCTATGATCGGTGCGTTTATCATGACTATCCTTTCCAATGGCCTGCAAATCATGGGAGTCTCCAGCTATTGGCAACAGCTCATCACCGGCGTGGTGTTGGTGGCCGCTGTGCTCATCGATACCTTCCGGAGAAAAAAGAACCTACAGTAACTTATTTGATAAAAAAAGTAGTTTGGCCTTAGGCCAAAATCCATACACATCTATTTGATTAGGAGGAAACAATATGAAAAGAAAGCTCATCACACTCATATGCTCGGTACTCGCTGCCCTGTTTGTGTTTACTTCCTGCGGCGCCCCTGTCGCAACGGACAGCACACAGCCCAGCAATTCCTCAGAGCAGACAGCCGGTGCAACCACAGGGGATCATCCCAGAGATGGCCTCGTCATCAAATTCATCCCCATGTCCACTGCCTCTGCCTACTGGACAGCTCTCAGAAGTGGTGCAGAAGCTGCTGCTGAGGAATTTGGCGACGAGTGGGGCGGTATTGAGATACAGTTCGACGGCCCTGAACAGGATACTGACATGGCCGTACAGATCGATCTGATCAACAATGCCGTCTCCGCCGGTGTGGACGGTCTATTAGTGGCAGTGTGCAGCCCCACCGTACCCCCCGACGCCATTGTGGACGCGGTAGACGCAGGGGTCAAGGTCATCTGTGTAGACCAATATTTAGACCCTATGGATGCTGACGCCTTTTACGGCACAGACGGCGTGCAAATGTGCTACGATTTGGCCCAATACATGGCGGAAAACGTGCTGGATGGTACGGGAAGTTACGCGGAGATGCAGTACAACATGACATCCCTTGCGGCCATCGACCGGCACGACGGCTTTGTGCAGGGCATGGAGAAACTGTGCCCGGATATGGAAGACATTGGCTATGAGATTACCAACAGCGACATCGCCGAGACCCAGAATATTGTAACCAATATGCTCACCGCCAACCCAGATCTGAAGTGCATTTTTGCCTCTAACGATCGCTCTGCTCTGGGCACTCTCAATGCCTTTAAGCAACTGGGCATCGAGGGAGAGGTCAAGCTATGCAATGTAGACTGTAGCCTAGAGACCCTCACCGCCATGCGCCAAGGCATCATCCAGGCCAGCGCCCTTCAGATGCCATATAAGCAGGGCTATGAAGGGGTGAAGATGATCCTAGATCTGCTAGAAGGTAAGGAAGTGCAAAAAGAAGGAGATAGCGGCAGCTTCATCCTGACGCCGGAAAACATGGACACCGAGGAAGCGCTGGAGGCCATCCGCCAGTATCTTCCCGACTATGAGCCGGAAGACAGCATGGTAAGCGCCGAATCGTAAGGCAGTATGTATGCAGGGAAGGCTTAAACCCCTGTCTCTCCCTGCTGATAACACAGAACAAAGGAGGCAATAACATATGGCATTGACAATGGGCATCAACACTGGCTCATCGGTAGACGGCATTGACGTAGTGCTCTGTGAAATCGAGATGGATGTAGATGGGCAGCCCAAGCGCCCCACCTTCCTCAAAGGCGCTACCTATCAGTGGCCCAAAGAACTGGAGGCATTGGTGCGCAAGTGCTACATGCAGCAGATCACTCTGGCAGAGCTGGCCCGGTTGGATTACACCGTAGGCGCCCTGTTGGCAGACCGGGCCCGCACCTTTATGCAGGAAAACGGCATCCACCCCCACGATATTTTAGCCCTGGGGGTAGATGGTCAGGTCACCTACCTAGAGCAGCCCAAACACGACATCATCGATCACATGACTCAGGAACAAAAGGACGATTGGATTGGCAGATGGCACAATGGCCCATACCCCTGTGGGTTCTGGCTGGGGGAAACATCCATCATCTCAAGCCTTTTGGATATTACTACCATCACCCATTTTCGGGCAGCAGACCACGTCACTGGCGGCAACGGTGGTCCTCTCATGCAGTACTTTGACTACATTCTCTTCCGACATCAGGATGAGCCCGTACTCACCTTAAACATCGGCGGCATCGCCAACGCCCACATGGCCAATAAAGACCGGCGCAAAATGTACGCCTTTGACACCGGCCCCGGTAACACCATGCTGGATTATGCTGTAAAACAATTCTATGGGGTGTCTTACGATAAAGATGGTGCCTACTCTGGCAAGGGAAAGATCAACCGGCAGTTAATGGAAAAGCTGCTCTCTCACCCCTTCTTTTTGCGCTCTACTCCCCGCTCCCCTTGGCTTACGGACTTTTCCTTCGGCTACGTAGACCAGTGCCTTGCGGAATTTCCCCAGGTTCCCCAAGAGGACTTCCTAAAGACATTCGCCTGCTTTACTGCCGAGGCTATCGTCAAGAGCATGCGCGATAATATTCCAGAGGATGTCCTCCGCCAAGCCAAGGTGATGTACGCCAGTGGCGGAGGCGTAAAAAACCCCACCATTATGGGGCATTTGCAGAGCATTTTGCCCTTTGGCATACGTCTCACCACCTCAGACGAGATCGGCATTCCAGCGGAATACAAAGAGTGCATCAAATTCGCCACACTAGCGTTCGCATCCATCAACCTAGTGGCAGACAACATTCCCGCCGCATCTCACTCGGAAATGTACAACATTTTAGGGAGGGTCCACTACGCCCCCTGGAAGGCGAAGGGAATCTTCTAAAAAACTCGCCGGTTTTGACCGTGCGAAATATCCTCTTCACAATAGTTCCTGTAAGGGGCAGGTCTTATCAGTTGCACTGCCCCTTACCCTCTTGGGTCGCTTTTCCAGCGCCCTAAAATTTCCCTTTGGAGGTTTCAAACATGGATTATATCATCGGACTCAACAGCGGCAGTTCCTGCGACGGGCTGGACGTTGTACTGGCAAAAATCTCAATGGCAGAGGATCATCAGCCCAATCCCCCGGAATTTGTAGACGGCATCGGGTACGACTGGCCCCCCTAG
>CAJJPW010000174.1 GCA_905193725.1 uncultured Eubacteriales bacterium | reverse complement strand
AAAATAGAGGTCAAGGCCATTGCAGTGAGTTCACTGCTGGGGTGGGTGCCGGTTGACGAACATGGCAATCCCCTATGCCAGGGTATGACCTATTTGGACCATAAACCAAAACAACTAGAAGAATTTATAAACAAATTTGATGCGCATCAATTTTATCAAATCACGGGGCGGATGTTGAACGACGAGCTAGGAGGGCTCAAGCTCAGATATCTGCAACAGGAACAACCAGAAGTCTATGAGAGGACCAAATATTTTCTCACTTTAAAAGATTTTATCAACATGAAGCTCACAGGGAATGCCTATACCGATATTACCTTTGCCGGGTATTACATGCTATTTGACGTACAATCCCTCGTTTGGAGCGAGGAAATCATCAGCAGCTTAGGCGTCAACGGCTGTAAGCTTCCCCCTTTGGCCTATGGCTCGGAAAGGATCGGTTTTGTAAAACCTGAATGGTGTATTCGGTTTGGCTTTGCCAAAAATGTAGCAGTCGCGGCAGGTGGGCCGGATGGATCAGTAGGGGTATTGGGAGCAGGTGGGCTACATGAGGGAATGGCAGTCAACATTTCAGGTACAACGGATGTAATGTTTTGCCTGACCGATCGATTGGTCTTTGACAAGGGAGAAAGGGTGGTAGTAAACCCATATATGATCCCCGGCCTATGGCTGGTAGGCGGCCCTATGGCGCTCTACGGCGGAACCATCCACTGGATGAGAGAGAAGATCGTAGCAGAAGCTTATGGACTTGGCCAGATGGAGGAAGAGTGTAAATCGCTTCCTCCCGGGTCGGAGGGAGTGCTAATCATCCCCGCCCTCAATGGAGAGAGAACGCCTTACTGGCAGCCGCAAGTGCGCGGCAGCATTATGGGCCTTAGTCAAAGCCACAGGCGAGAACACATCTTCCGGGCGATTATGGAAGCCAATGCCTATACCTTAAGGTATGTGAAAGACATCTTGCAGGAGGGACAAATAGAGCCCCGGCGGATGAGAGTGATTGGAGGCGGCGCTGCCAATAAGCTGTGGCTGCAGATCAAGGCAAGCGTGCTGGACCTTCCCATAGATGTGCCAAAGTGGGGCGAGGCCACCAGCCTAGGATGTGCGATACTGGCGGCTATGGCAGTAGGTTGCTGGAACAGACAAAAGGACAATTTTCAAGTGAAATTCACGGTAAAGCCGGATGAGACGGCGAAAGAGTATCAAAAACTGTACCGGAACTATCTTACATTCCATCAACGAATGACTGAGTTTTATCTAGAACATTAAAAATGGAAAAGAGGAGCAGTTATGCAAGCACCACTGGAAGGGATTAAAGTCTTAGATTTTTCCCGATATATCTCAGGGCCTAATTGCGGTATGCTTTTAGGCGACCTGGGAGCGGATGTGATCAAGATAGAAAAGATTCGCGGCGGCGACGAGGCGAGAATTCTGCCTCCTATGGAAAAGGGCGAAAGCTTTTACCACTTTGCCATCAATCGCAACAAGAGAAGTGTCTGCATGGATTTTAGAAACCCAAAGGCGCAGGAAATGCTGTTTGATATGGCAGTACAGGCGGATGTGATTTTGCACAACTTTCGGCCGGGCACCATGGAAAAAATGGGGCTGGGGTATGAAAAATTGCAGCAGGCAAACCCAGGCATCATCATGGCGCAGATTTCAGGGTTTGGGCAGGAGGGCCCATACCGGGATAAGCCAGGGTTTGACGCCATTGCACAGGCCATGTCTGGGGTGATGTCCCTCACCGGCGACCCCGATGGAAAACCCTATTTGACAGGATGCTTTTTCATCGACTTCACCACTTCCCTTTACACAGTAATCGGCATTTTGGCCGCGCTATATGCCAGAAAAACCACGAGCAAAGGCCAAGTGGTAGACGCCACGTTGCTGGACAGCGCACTTTCCGTATTGCTTTCGGCCATTCCTGACCAGATTCTCCACGGGAATACTATGACTCGTGTGGGGAATCGAGATCGATACAGCGCACCGGCCAATTTGTTCCAGAGCAAGGATGGGGATTGGATTATCCTTATCGCCGGGCAGGATGCTCACTTTGAGCGGTTTGTCAAAGCCACGCACATGGAGCACCTGTTGGAGGACCCCAGGTTTTGCGGGCATCTCATTCGCCTAGAACACGCGGCGGAGATTGAGGAGATTGTGAAGGAGTGGGTGAGCCAACGCAACACCCAGGAGATTTTAAACCAGATGGATGAGGCGGGCGTCACCTGTGCCAAGGTGGAGGACATCAAAGAGGTGGTGGAAAACCCACAGGTGAAATTCCGCAAAAAGATCATCATGGAAGAGCACAAGAAGATGGGCAAAGTGCCGCTGGTAACGCCAGCCTTTGGCCTTTCGGAAATGCCGTTTGTCCTCCGATATATGCCGCCAGTGCTGGGAGAGCACACAGATGAGGTGCTCAAAGAGTGGTTGCACATAGAGGAGCAGCAGCTGGAGGATCTAAAAAAGCAGGGAACGATAAAATAGCGAGATTTTAGGTTTCATCCTCTACATCATAGAAATTTGGCTAGGCCTAGATGGCCCAGTGAGCTATCTAGGCGGCCAGATAACGTCGAGCAAACCCAAGGGAAAGAGGTGGATAACATGCCAAGACGGGATAAAACATGTACGATGGAAAAGGCTGCATCCTTGGTAACGGACGGCGCGAGAATCGCATTTGGTGGGTTTGCCATCTATCAGCGCCCTATGGCCTTTGTCCATGAGCTCATTCGGCAAAAGAAGAAAAACCTGACGGTAGTGGGCGCGGTAAACGCCATAGAGGTGGATATGCTGGCAGGAGCAGGGTGCATTTCCGCGATAGAGACATCGTATGTGGGACTGGAAAAATTCGGCCTGGCCAGGAACTTTCGAAGAAAAGTGGAAAGCGGGGAGATCAAAGTGGTGGAATACCCGGAGCTGCTCAGCTGGGACCGGTTTAAGGCAGACCAAGAGGGGTTGCCTTTCTGGACAGCGGACTACCTGGGCGGAAGCGACATTGTAAACCGCAACCCGGCGATCAAGCCCTTTTCCTGCCCCATCACAGGCAAGCTGCTGTGGGCAGTGCCAGCGGCCAAGGCAGATGTAGTGGTTGTCCACGCCTTTGCTGGTGATAAGTATGGAAATATACAGATACCGGAGCGGCACATGTTGCCCCAGAGCATTGATATCACGCTCACCAGAGGCTGCGACACCGTGATTGTAACAGTGGAGAAGATACTGGATACAGAGGTGATCACCTCCAAGCCCCATCTCAACTACATTGCGGCATTTCGGCCGGCCTGTGTGGTGGAGGCTCCCTATGGCGCACATCCCACAGCAGTGCTGGGGTGCTACCACACCGATCGACCTGCATTTGAGGAGTATGTAGAGGCGGCCCAGACGCCGGAGAAATTTCACGATTATTTAGAGAAATACGTGTTAGGCACCAAAAATCATCAGGAGTATTTAGAAAAGGTGGGCAGGGAGCGCCTGCAAGAGATTCGGCAGGAAGGAGGACTGTTATGAGCGCAAATTACACCATTGAGGAGCTGATCACCATTCACTTGGCCCACACCTTTGCCGATGGAGAGGTGGGATTTACCGGCCTGGCCACAGGGGATGCGGCGGCAAAGTACATCACAGCCATTCCATTGGCGGCGATGCAGTTTGCAAAAAAGACTCATGCGCCCAACTTGACTGTGCTACTGGCGGGTTGGATCCACAACCCAAAGCTGGAACTGTTAGACCATATGCCGGACTCGGAATTTGATGCTTCTCTGCTGGATCTGCCCTGTGAAGCGCAAATGATGCAGTACCCAGGCCAGTGGTCCCACAAGAGAGGGGATGTGAGCTTTGGATTTGGATCAGGAGTACAGGTAGACCGGTTTGGCAACATCAACAGCGTGTGTGTGGGCGACCCTAATCACCCCAAAGTCTGGCTGGTGGGCTCCATCCTGCTGCCAGAGCACATGACCAAATTCCACAGAGAGTACATCATGATGCCCCACCATCAGACGCGAAATTTTGTGGAAAAGGTGGATTACATCTCGGGCGTAGGTTATCCTGGCGGGGTAGAAGGTAGGAAGAAGTTGGGGCTGGAGTGGGGCGGCCCAGAGTACGTGTATACGCCCAAATGCATATTTAAATTCCACAAAAAGACGGGGAGTATCTACGTCCACTCCATTCACCCGGGAGTTTCCAAAGAGGATGTGATAGAGAACACGGGCATTGACCTAGGGAACTTAGATGATGTGCCCACTACACCAGAACCCACTAAAGAGGAACTGGATATTTTGCGCAATGAGGTTGACCCCAACAAAATCCTCCTCTACTAAGGACAATGGGGAAAATTATAAAAATCATACGTGAATCAAACGTAATTGCAATTTTAAAAATCATTTAAATCGAATATCTAAAACCTAATACCTAATCATTTTAAGATAAACGCAACAATAAAACATAAATTTTTTATTATTACTATCAAAATATCATTATTGAATAATCTTTTTTAATTTATTAAACAGAAAAAGGCAAAAAGATAAAAGGGTCAATGGAATGATATAAAGGGACATTAAAAAACAATTTAAGGAGGTAGGAAAGAAAGATGAAAATGATCATTGCAGGCAAGCAAGTGGATGCTTCTAACGGAGCGGTGATTCAAAACTACAATCCATATAATGGAGTGTTACTGGGAGAAGTGCCCAGCGCTACTCGGGAAGATGTAGAACGGGCGTTAGATCTGCTTCCGGAAGAAATAAAAGAGACGGCAATCTTGTTTTTCTTTCAGGGGTTAAAACAAAAAGAAATTTCTGATTTATTACATATAAAATTATCACTTGTAAAATATCG
>CAJJPW010000173.1 GCA_905193725.1 uncultured Eubacteriales bacterium | reverse complement strand
CTCTGCCTCGATTTCGCACGCTCTCAGCGCCGCTGCAGTATCTGTGGAAAAATAGGGGTTGCCAATGCCACAGGCAAAGATTACCACCCTGCCCTTTTCCAGATGGCGCATGGCTCTTCTTCTGATATATGGCTCGGCTATTTGCCGCATCTCAATGGCCGTCTGCACCCGTGTGGCCTGGTTTTTCCGCTCCAGCGCGTCTTGCAGCGCTAGGGAGTTAATGACAGTGGCCAACATGCCCATGTGGTCTGCGGTGGTGCGGTCCATATGGGTCCCGCTGCGGCCTCTCCAGATGTTACCGCCGCCCACGATGATGCCCACTTCTACCCCCTGCTGGGCGATATCGATCACCTGATCGGCCACTTTGTCGATGATCTCAAAGTCGATGTTGGACTTAGGGCTGCTGAGCGCCTCGCCGCTGATTTTCAAAATAATTCTCTTGTACTTGGGTTCTAACATATCTATACTCCTTCGCTTTTAATATCCATTATTGGGTAGCGGCCAAAAGGCCATAAAAAAAGAGAACACAAAGGGTGTTCTCGCCTTTTCTCAGTAGGATGTTGTGATAAAGATAGCGGTGCTTTGCATTTTTTCTCTTTTCCTCACAGCAATGCTTTCCATCTTCTCCTCACCTTTCCTAAAGCCGCTTTTGGTTTCCTTCTCGGGGACGCTCTTTCTCTGAGAGCAGCATTTCCCTTTCCCTCTTCTTGGGGGTTTCCTATTACAATTTCCCGTGGAAGCATTTCTCGCTTTTCTATCGACTGCCAGAGCGCCTTTTACATGGCCCTGCCTTGCCCTCTTTTTGGGAATGAAACGACTTTTTATTATCATACCAGAAAGCCATAAAAACGTCAATTGCCAATCCTCTATCAAAAAAAGTGGACTTCCCCCTTGAGAAGGCCACTTTTTTTCATATGGATTCACTCTGTTTTCTGCTCATTTTTACAACAATGTTCTAGAAAGAGGCATCTTCCCTGTTTTTCTTCCGCCTCCACCACAGCAAACCGGTGAGCGCTGCTGCTGCCACAACCAACAGGGAAATCCACAGAGGCAGGTTTTTCCCATCTCCTGTTTTTGGATCCTCTGAATCGCCCGTTATCTTGCCATCTTCGCCCACAACCTCCAGCTGGGCCAAAGCCGTTCCAGACTCACAGACAATACCTATGGCATGCTCTCCTTCAGACAAACTCTCCACATAATCCGGCTTCAGGGTAATGACAATGCCATTTTCCTCCTCTGACACTGTGTAATGTTCGCTGGAGATCTCCTGGCCATCCACTTCTACCCGAATCAGATCATCCAGCGCGGCATCCGACGCAAAAGAAGGCCCTTGGGAGTCGCCCTTTTGGTACCTCGTATTCTCTCCCTGTGTGATGGAAGGGGATAATTTATCTATGACGTGGCCTCTGGCCAATATCCATCCACACACTTTGCATACCGTGTCCCCTGTATATCCTGTCTGAGATGCTGTAGCCGGCACCACGTTTGCCAGTTCCTCCGCTGGAATATGCTCCTCCACAGCTCCCGTCTGTGTACAGCCTGTGTTCTGGCACACTTGCCAATGTCCCTTTTCGCTAGACAGCCAATCCCCCGCAAACCAATGGTTGGGGATAGTCTGGGACAGCTTATCATTGCTATAGGAAACTTCAGTAGAATAGCAGTGGAGGTAACCCATATACACCGCCTTTCCATCAAAAACTGGCGCGCTCTGCGCCTGGGTGCCACCTAGTATCTGGCCCCATACTAGTTGGCCCTCGCTGGCCGAATGGTTGAGCAAATATGTTACTTGGCCGGAGGCAAATTGTGCTTCTGTCCTCCCACCATCCTCGGAAGAGGAATCCGCCAGATAGTAACAGTTGTCCACCCTACAGTTAGTTGGCGCCGCTACATAGGCGATTCCATGAGCGGTAAAATCATATCCTGCTCCCGCAGAGACATTGCCGATGCTATAGCAATCTACAATTTTTTGCCCCTTTGAGGCATTGCCGCAGATTCCTCCAACGTAGAAGTTGCCCTGCACCCCTCCAGTGTTATAGCATTCCAAAATTTCTCCGCCGCTGTTCAACTCTCCGCTGATGCCCCCTATGCTTCCATTGGTGCCTTGTACCTCCGCCCCGTTGGAGCAATGGCGGACTGTGCCGTAGTTTCTGCCTACAATGCCCCCCATGAAGTCCCCATAGGCCACAGAGGTTTTTACGCTTCCCGTCACATGGCAGTTTTCAACAGTGCCATTATTCACACCGCAGATGCCACCTAGCGTGCCAGTGGGTGCATAAATCTCCAGGTCTGCCAATGTCAAATCCCGAACCACTCCCCCCTGGCTCACCGTTCGAAATAGACCTGTGGCTGCATATCCCATATCTGGCCGAATGGAGAGTCCGGTGATGACGTGATCTTGCCCGTCAAACGTGCCTTGATAGCCTATCCCATACAGGCCGGCGGAAATGGGGACGAAGTTCTTCCCCTCTGGCACGGTGATGTTTTCCATAAGCTTTGCGTTGGCGCTGATATGGCTTTCGTCCTCCGCAAGGTACTGGGAAAACCAAAATAGATTCCCGGCGTTCTCAATTTGGTACCAGCCATCTACCAGTTCAGCGGGTTCAAAATACTTGCCATCGGCTGTAAAACCATACTCGTCGTATTCTATCACATAGGGTGTGATTTGCATATATTTATAGGAACCATAGGCTAACTCCCACGCTTCCACCTCTTGGGCATCTGAGCCATCTGCGCTGGCTCCAGCCAAAATGTTGGCAGTTCCATATTGATTTAAATCCACTGTCCCTACCGTGCATGGCTGAATAGCATAACCATCTCCCAAAGTGCCATTCCCTGCCGTTTCCAAAGAGCCACCTTTCATAACAACGCTGTGTATACCATTAAATGATATGCCAAATCCGTTGGTGCCGCTTGCATAGACGGAAACATTCCCGCCTTCTATGGTTACATTTCCGTCACCTACATGAATGCCGTAATTTATTTTTTCATTTTGAGCTACAGCCACGTCTATATCCAGTGAACCCGTGCCCTGTATCGTCAAACCACCTGTTGCATAGATGCCCATATACATAAACACATTATCGCTGGATGCGAGATCTGATAGATTTATGGTATTTTCACCTTCTATATTCAGTTTTAAATCTCCTTTGGCATAAATTGCTGCGCCGGTGTAATTCCCATCGTCATAGATGCTGGTGAGCGATGTGCCATTCAGTTTTAGTGTATTGGTGGCGGCATCATAACTCACACCTGCCATAACAGCATCTGCGTTATCTGATGTCACCTCTGTTCCGCACACCCAAATCTCATAGGATTTTGGTATGGCTAACGCCATCGCAGGCAGTATTGTCACTATCAGGCAGATACCCAGCAGCATACACAATAACTTTTTTATTCTCTTCATTTTCACGCAAACCTTTCTATTGAGCTCATATATAAATTAAAAGAGTGCATCCCACCCGCAGCAAAGGGGAGAAACCGAGATCTATGATCTTGGCTAAATATATCGTTTCACCTCATGAAGCCAAATATTCCCATGGTAACATCCCTCTTTTGACTGCTGTATGGCTCTTTCTATCTCTTATCTTACTAAAAGAACAGCCGCATTTCACTCCAAAAACAGTCAGGGAACAGTCAATTTTGAGTTGGATTATCAGAAGATCAGGCAATCCGATTGTAACACGGATCTCGTTTGGCTCATTGCTATCACTTCTCTTGACGAGAAAGGTTTTCTCTCGTATACTGTAATTAGTTTAGGAAAGGTCATTAGGTGATGATATGAAGAGGATTTTCAAGCCAGTTTTGCTATGTTTTACGGCGATACTCTTACTAGTGGCGCTGACAGCCTGCTCTACCTCCCTTTCTCTCACATTTAACGTGGAAACGGGAGACAGCATCAAGGTGGAGCTAGATACCACAGGCGGGTATTCCCTCAAAGCCAACGGCGCCACATTTGAAGTGTATGAGGGAGACACCCTCCTCACCACGGGCATCTTTCTCACCCGGGAAATGCTGGAGCCCTATTTAGCGGTTTCGGAGGACACCCAGGAGATTACCATCTTGGAGAAGAAGGACAACGGCATTTTTTATCACGCCGGCAACGAATGGAATTACGTATTTCAAGTAGAGGGTTCCTCTACCGGAGTGGCTTTAGTCAACTTGATCTCTCAGGAATCCGCTCAGACTTGCTATTCCCTGCTCACCATCACCAGTGAGTAGCAGGCCAATAGCTAACCGTACCAATTTCAGGGAGGTAAGATAGGTGAAGCGCTGCATTGCAGTTTCCGATATCGCTCACACAGATCAATGATTAGGAGGACTAAAATGACGATATCGGAAAATCAACAGCAAAAAATATATCCACGTACAGGGGATAGTGAAACGGTTTATTTGAAAAACGTGGTGTCAGACCCGCGCATTGTGGTGGGTGATTTCACCATTTACCATGACTTTGCCCACGATCCACGGCAGTTTCAAAAAAACAATGTGCTCTATCACTATCCGGTCAACGGCGACCGCCTGATCATCGGGAAATTCTGCTCGATCGCCTGCGGAGCAAAATTTTTGTTCACAAGCGGGAATCATTCGCTTAAGTCGCTGTCTGATTACGCTTTTCCCATCTTCTTTGACGAGTGGGGGCTTGATGCGAAAAATATCCGCGACGCGTGGGACAACAAGGGCGATACGGTGATCGGAAACGACGTGTGGATCGGATATGAGGCGGTCATCATGTCCGGCGTGACGGTCGGCGACGGTGCGATAATAGGCACCCGCGCAGTCGTTACCAAGGATGTGCCGCCGTATACCATAGTCGGCGGGGTTCCCGCCAAGCCCATCCGCCGACGCTTT
>CAJJPW010000172.1 GCA_905193725.1 uncultured Eubacteriales bacterium | reverse complement strand
CCGCTATAGTATTTGAGCAGATCCGGTTTTGCAATGCTCTTGAAGATGGAGGTAGGTCCATTCACATCTACACCAGCTGATGGGGAGTAGTTAGGAGCCAGCGGGCCGCCTGCTTCTCTGCCATCTGGAGTTGCTCCAGTATCTCTGCCAAGTACAGCGTAGTTTTCAAAAGTACCAACACCCAAGCAGTACAGCAGCCGTTCTTGCTTTCTGTTCCACTCGTCTACTCTCTCTTGGAAGTCCTTCATCAGGCGTTTTGCAATTTCGTCTACATAGTCGTCGTCGTTGCCGAACTTAGGCACTTCATTTTTCACTTTTGCCTGCAATCTCTCATAGCCCTTCCAGTTGTTTCTGGTGGCATCGATGAGCTCTTGCATCGTAACAGACTTATCTTCAAATACCAGCTTTTTGATCACTGCCAGAGAGTCTACTGTGCAGGAAAGGCCAGTGATGATGATCATGTGGAAGATGTATCTTGCGCCATCCTGTGCGATGTCCTTACCCTTTTCAATGCAGTTATCCACGATGGAGGAGAACAGCGGGTCTGGAGCGATCATGTAGGAAAGTCCAAAGTTCTCTTGCCGTCTCTGGCATTGGAAGTCAATACCCTGATCCATCTGTTTGAGGTAAGCCTGATAAAACTCCTCATAAGTCTTGAACTGAGTAGGATCCCCAGTGTCCAGACCTTCTTTGAGGCCGCTCTTTAAGCTCATACCTCTGTTGAGGACGTATTCAATCATCTGCAGGTTCATAACATGGGCATAGCTGAAGTGGCTCTTGCCAGCTACCAAACATTCCCAGCAACCATCGTTGGAGTAATCTCTCGCATCTTCTACCGGCACGCCCAAATCCACAAATCCTGGGATAATCGCATCGTCATTGTAGATCATCGGCTCACCTTGGCCGTATCTTAAGGTATCTGCAACGAGCGCATAGAAGGATTCTGGAGTTTGGCTGCTCACTCTTGCCGCCAATGTAGGCATGAGCAGCTTCATGGAGTGCATGATGTCTACAAACATATAGGACACTTCGTTAGTAGCATCCTTACCTTCTCTATCTACACCACCCACAATACAGTTCATCAGCCAGTCATTACCGGATTGACCGTAGTTGTAGTTGGAGTCGCTGTTGATGTCCTCATCATCTTTCCAGGTGAGAGCACGTTGGTCATAACCGCCTGTGATGGCCTTAGCACCTGTATCAGATTCTACCGGAACAGTTCCCTGAGAGAACATACCGTAGTTGGAATGGTTTTCCGCTTTTTTGGTTTCAATGATAACTCTTTCGTTGCACTTTACTAGGAAAGAGGACAGAAGGTCAATGGCTCTCTCTTTGGTGATCTTTCCGCCTTCCATGTCTTTCTTATAGTAAGGGTAAAGGTATTGGTCAGCTCTTCCCAGAGGAACGTATTCCCCACCGGAATTTACCATACAGTAGGTAAACCAATAAGCTTGCAGTGCTTCTTGGAAGTTTCTAGCCGGTTTTTCTGGAACCTGCAAACAGGTCTCATAGATTTCAAACAGCTCTCTTTTTCTCACTGCGTCTTTGCAATCCAGTGCCATTTGCAGCGCTACCTCTGCGTGGCGGCGTCCAAATTCGGAAAGCCCATCCAGACCGATGGTCATCGCTCTCAGCTCATTTAAGATTCCCTGATCTGGCTCTGCCTTGCGGAGCTCTTCGTCGATTCTCTTGGTGATCTCATCTTTTACACCGGATACGCCGATGTTGATGATTTTATCGTATTGTGGTGGATGATGGCCCCAAACGCTGCACTCGTTGAGCTCATAGCGTTCAGCGATCTCCCCTTCTTCTTTCGTATAGTAAATGGGCATTACGGTACCCCAGCCTACGCTGTTTTGGTTTGGGTTGCCTACGATTAATTCATCGTCTTTGATAATGGCAGGAAGGTGTGCACCAATATAATATTGAGCCATTCCCTTTCTCACTACGAGCGGCTCTTTGGCCAGTTCTTCATGTCCATCCAAAATGTTGACGTCTTTAAAATGCCAAATGCCTGTGTCATAGTATTCGACATTGAAAAGTCTGTCTTTTAACTTTTGTTGTCTTCTTGTTAATTCCATTACTCTTCCCCCTTTGTTTTGTATACATTGCAACCTTTAAAAATACCATTTATGTATATTGTATATTATATAGGTGTAAATGTCAACCTAGCAGCCTACAAAATCATACAATTTTCCATGATTTTTTTGTAAATATTTTTTGTCCAAAATAATGCGATTTTCCCGCTTTGCTATCGTCATTTTTCACTTATAAAGTTCATACAAGATGTGCCCTAGCTTTACCGCTTTTCACTTCACCATGGCATTTCAAGGTAATGTAGTTATTTCTTATGCGATATTCATGTTGGCAATGGATGTTCTCCTCCTTTCTCGCCTCATCTTATGGAAGCCTATCGCTTATCTTTTTAATACCCTTTTCCACATAAACAAAACAGGCAGATGGAGGTCATCAGACCAGTGCAAAAGTTATTTCCATGACTGTCCTTCTCTTCCCCAAAACTCCCTGTATTATCTTCTATATAATATTATATATGTCTACCGGGATATTCCAAACACATCCCGCCTTACATTATTGTATGTTGAATGCCCGCGAAAATCAAGTGCCAACCCAAATATTTTCACCAAGTTTTCTTATTTCCAAGGCTAAAACTTTTTTAAAATGTTTAGGGACATATCCTTTGGATATGCCCCTTTCTTGCGTTTCATTTCTCTACCTTGCCCTTATTCCTCGCATCTTTCAGTCACATCAGATACGGGGAATCCAAAATAGGCTGTAGTTGTATCCCCTCCAGTGCTAAAGCCGCTGCCTTAGGAATGAGCGACATATCTGACACCAGTGAAGTGGGTTTTTTGCTAAAGTTATCTTGCCGAACCGGAACGATAAAAATATGTTTTAGGTTCATAAGTATCCCAATGTTTTTGGCGTTTGCCGCCAATGCATCATTTGAAGATGGCGCGATGAGCACCGGCCGCTGATTGCGTAAATGCGCTTTTACCGCCAGGGTAACTGGAGTATCTGAAATACCCAGTGCCAGCTTTGCCAGTGAGTTGCCTGTACATGGCGCCACGATGATAAGATCCAGCATTTTTTTAGGCCCAATGGGCTCTGCTGCCACAATTGTCTCTATGATTTCATTTCCACAGGTCTCCTTCAAAAAGAACTTTAAGTCGTCTTTTTTCATAAATCGAGTATCGGTTGTAGCCACATTACTGGATAGTATGGGGATCACATTTGCCCCCAGTTCCACTAAGTTCTTTATCTCAGGCAATATTTCATGAAATGTACAATAGGATCCTGTGATAGCAAAGCCAATTGTCTTACCATATAAATCCATCTGTTTCCCTTCCTTCCTTTCATCTCCCCACCTAGCTTCTCGCTAAATGAGTCCATCGCTGCCTTTCTAACAAATTGGCTCTTGCATATGTTGTAAAACCACTTGCAATAGATTTTCCGCTTCTTCCTTTGGCGTATAGATTCCCGGCAAGCCTGGTTCCAGATATGCTAAAACATTCAGTTGCTGTGCCGTCTGCCAGTCTACTCCCCCCGGTTTGGAGGCAACGTCAATGATCAGGCAGCCTTCTTTTATCTTTTTGAGTTCCCTTTTATTGATGACCCAGCTTGGCACTGTATTGATAATCAGGTCAAACTCACCGATGTGGCTTTCCAAATCATAAATAGAGAGGAAGTCATATCCTCTACCTTGTATTTGCGCCCGGGCCAATTCACTTCGTGCGGCGACAGTAATTTGCGCTCGTTGGCTGTGGAGTAAATCCGCCATCTTGCTGGCGATTTTACCATAACCACAGATGAGCGTTTTTCTCCTCACCGGGCAGACGCCATACTTAATAGGGATGAGTCCTACCGTGATCAACGCCGTCAACGCGGCGTTTTTCTCCACATAAGTTGGATCCTCAAGAAAATTCACCAATTCACCTTGAAATCTCTCTAGCAATTGGCTGCTTTTTCCTACAGCACCCAGAAAAACCGTCTGATCTTTGTGAAGTTCCCATTGGTCTATGGATATTTTTTTACTGCAAAACGGAGCCTTGATGTTATTTTGTTCCATAAGATATGGAATTGGCAGGATTATGTAGGAGTAGGTTCCTATGTTCTTTAGAGAATCTACTGTATCCAGCCCCCTTTTGTCAAAGCCGTAAAGATCTGTGGCCACTCCCCGTCTTTTTAACAGAGTATATAATAGAAATGATCTGTCATCTCCGCCGATTACAAGTGCATTGTTTTCCATACCATCCCTCCCAATTTTCAAAAAGACAGGGCAACAGCCGCTTTTCTCATAGGGCTTACCCTTTTTTTACTGTTACATATACTACAGTATGAAATTTCAAAAGAAGAAGTGAACGGTTTTTCCCTCTTTTCTCCACAAAAAAAGCCAGGAAAATCCTGACCTTTTTTTACTCAGCGTGCCTGCTAAGACGATTTTTATTTTATTGTGCACAGAAATTGTGGCGTTTCCCCTTTAAAAAGGCTACTCCTTACCTATGCAATATCTTCTCCCAAAAATGTCCTCGCTGCAGCCACTTATACAATCTGGTACAATTCCAACATGAGTTTTTGCAGGTTGCCCTCGCCGCAGCCGTCGATGTCCATCGCGTCGCGGGACGCGAAGTGCATCAGGTTGCGCAGCAGCTGCGCCGGGCAGGAAGCGCTCGTGCAGCGGATGGCAGCCTCGTCCTCGTCATCATAGACCGGTGCGCCGCAGACCGGACAGAACTTCGGGAACTCATACGGCACGGAATCCAGCGGACGCTGATCCTTCTCGACGCCGATGATCTCCGGAATGATCTCGCCCGCCTTGCGCACCACGATG
>CAJJPW010000171.1 GCA_905193725.1 uncultured Eubacteriales bacterium | reverse complement strand
TGCTTTCCGCCGTCATTACGATCGCGGTCGGTCTTGTGTTCATCGCGTTCATGCTGTTTATCAGCAGCTTCTTCATCTGCCTTTTTATCAGTGATTTTCTCATAGCACAGCTTCGATACCTCCGTATGAAGCAATACCTCCACTTTCTTTTCCTTCAAAGCTCTCTGTAAAGCAAAAATCACATCCGACGACTTATCAGATACCGGAAATACACGATTGCCACGTTCCACCTTTACAGGCATGCCATGACTCTCAAAAAAATCAATCACCCTGCTGTTGTCAAAGCCATAAAAAGCGCTGTACAAAAACTTACTGTTGCTCTTTACATTTAAAAAAAGCTCCTCGACATCGCACGCATTGGTCAGGTTGCATCTGCCCTTGCCGGTGATAAACAGCTTTTTCCCCAGCTTTTCATTTTGCTCCAATAAGAGGACTTGGGCCCCACCCGTTGCCGCCCCATAGGCTGCCAACATCCCCGCTGGGCCGCCGCCCACTACCATCACTTTTGCCATACTACTCTCCCGATTTAAAGTACTCCTGCTTGTCCTTGTACTTTTCAAAGCGGGCAGTCTCGTATTCCTTGACGCTGTACACCCGCAGCTTAGACCACAGCTCCTCCATCTGGCCAAAGCTATCTTCCAGCTTATCCTTATTTTTCAGCCCTAACACGATGATGAGGGCGTTGATCACGCTCAGCGGCGCCACAAAGGAGTCCACAAAGGAGTTCATATCGCTTTGGGTCAACAGCACATGATCTGCAATTTTGTAGAGCGGCGAAATTTTGTTGTCGGTGATGGCGATCAAATTGGCGTTTCTGGACTTGGCAAACTCCATTCCCTCCACCGTCTGGTTGCAATATCTGGGAAAGCTAATGCCGATCACCGTATCTTCTTCTGTAACGTGCATCAGCTGGCCAAAGATGTCGCTCATGCCGTAGGTGACCAGCCGGACATTTTCGAAGATATAGCTCAAGTAGTAGAAGAAAAATTGGGCAAGAGGCGCACTGCTCCGAAAGCCCATGATATAGATGTTCCTGGCATTTTCAATGCTCTGTATAATCTGCTCTACTTCCTTTACGTCGATATAATTTCGGGTGCTTTTCAAGTTGTTCACGTCGATCTTAAACACGTTGTCTAAAATCTGCTCTAAATCCATCCCCTCCATCAGGTTGAGCCTCTGTACTGTCGTGAGCTTGTTTTTGATGATCTCCTGCAAGTGCTTTTGCAATTTTGGGTACCCTTCAAAGCCCAAAGCGCTGGCAAAACGCACTACTGTGGACTCGCTGACGCCCACCGTCCGGCCCAGAGCTCCCGCCGTCATAAAGGCCGCTTTATCGTAATTATCCTGAATGTAGTTGGCAATCTTCTTCTGCCCCTTGCTCAGGCTCTGATAAATCCCCTCAATTCGGTTGATTAAATCCATTTGGTCCATATGGTCTCCTCACATCTCCATGCCATTTTTTCTACTGTTTATTGTACCACATCTGTTCAAAAATGCAATTTCTATTTTGCAAACTTGCATCCAACCCATCTCCTTCCCTCTCGTTTTTAAATGCGCAGATGCCTTTTCCATCCCCTATCGCCCTCTTTCCACGGCAGTACGCACTGCAAGTGTGATTCCTTTGGTTTATTCCAGTCCTGCACTAACGCCAAGTACTAAAAAAGCGAGAGATCGGTTTTTCTCTCACTTTTTAAAGATGGCCAAATTCTCTTTTCTATTTATTTCATCATGCGATCATGTTATTTCATCATGCGATCATGCCATTTTGGCGATATCCTTTTGCAGTTTTTTGATGATCCGCTTTTCCAGGCGAGAGATATAGCTCTGGGAGATGCCCAGCATATCCGCCACCTGCTTTTGGGTCTTTTCCTCCCGGCCGCCCAGCCCAAAGCGAAGTACCATGATGCTCTTCTCCCGCTTAGAGAGCTTTTGTACGGCTTCTAGCAGCATACACCGCTCCACGTCGTTTTCAATATGTTTGTAGACGATGTCGCTGTCCGTGCCCAAAATGTCCGAGAGCAGCAGCTCGTTTCCATCCCAATCCACATTGAGGGGCTCGTCAAAGGAGATCTCGAACTTGACCTTTCCGTTGCGCCGCAAATACATGAGGATTTCGTTTTCGATGCAGCGAGAGGCGTAGGTGGCCAGTTTGATCTTTTTTGTCACGTCAAAGGTGTTGACGGCTTTGATCAACCCCACCGTGCCGATGGAGATCAAATCTTCAATGCCGATGCCGGTATTTTCAAATTTTCTCGCAATATATACCACCAAACGCAAGTTTCGCTCGATGAGCAGCTTGCGCACAGAGTTCTCCCCTTTGGCCAGCCTCTCTAACATCTCCTGCTCTTCTAACTTGGAAAGCGGCGGCGGCAGCGCCTCGCTTCCATTGATATAGTGCAGGTAGTTTTCCAACTTGCTTTTGAAATGTACTAATATGAACCTTCTCATCCAGTTCCTTAAGGTGTCCACCAACATGACTTAATCTCCTTTATCACAAATAAAAGTCGGGCGCTAACAGCGCACAAAACTCTCCCTTTCCCGATAACTTCTGAAACGTTATTCCGATGATAGCATCTACATATTCTCTCTCATTTTGTCGCACAATGGCAACTTGCTCTGGTTTGATCCCCAACAAAAAAGAAGATTGCTCTCCAATCGTGGTAAAGGGTATCAAAACCATATGTTTTCTCTCGGAGATTAAGACTGCAGTATCAAAATCCAGGGCATTGTCTTTCACATACTGTAATGCCATTTTCAAATCGTTTGGCAGAATATCCTCTAATATATGATACTCCACAACGATCACTGGCTTTTTTGAGATAGGGTCTTTTAAATTGTTTCCCGAATCTAAAAAAGCGTCTATTTGAGCCGTCTTTCCCCCTATGGTCAACTCCACCTGATAATAGAACTTTTTCTCCTTTATTAGTCTATTAAAATATTTGGTAAATATGCTCTTAAAAGCGATTAATGTGATGAAAAATAACAGTACACAGCGCATTTCTGCCGAGTTTATCGTGAGAAACCCCTCCCATAATGGGTCTTTCCCAGATAGAAAATATGCGCCAATGAGAATCCCCCCACATAGAAAGGTGATGGCATATAGCCCCGCCATGCCCGCGCACAGCTTTCTTCCACTGCCGCCGCTGCCAAAGGCGATCACATACATGAGAAACGATACCCCTATTTTTACAGGCATTGTGTTCAAAAACCCTATGCCAAATACAAATACCCCTAAGGCATAAATTGCTCCGCTCAGTGCAGCCCATAGGATTCTGGTCTTTTTGATCTTTTGGTGGGTCAGCTTTCCCGTCAAATACAGGATCAAAAAATTCATCATCCCATTGTCTAACATCATGAGCTCCACATATACTTTTCCCATGACGCTTCCCTACTTTTCCCTTTCATTTCTCCATGTCTTTACTGCCGAATGGATATATATAATATATATTGTTTTCCCTCCAAAAAATGTTGAACGAAAGGGGGCTGTTTTGTAGGGGAAAGGCGGATTTTGTAAAACCTGAGTCCCGTTTACAAGCGTTTTTAAACGATTAGGTGTGAAGATTCCCCAGGAAAGGCGATCTATCGTTTTATTTGTTTTGTAGGATTTTGTACCTTAAAATATTGATACGCATTTTTCTGATCAATGGAAAGTGGATGACAGTTTTTTTTGATCTCTTTCCCTGCTCTCTCCAAACCTAAAATGGCCAATTAAAAAACCTCTCTGTGATGTTTTGCCATCTACATAGAGGTTTCATACTTTTATTCCATTTTAGCGTTCACAGACCCGCCAATCTTATTTTCCACAGGGCGTATCACCTGGCTCTCGTAAAATCAAATATCGCCAAAGCCCCATATCGCCTGCTTTGTCATTAAAGATGTAGCTCACGGAATTGTAGCCCACGGATGAATCGCTTGGGCAGCCTGTCCCAGCAATATGCACTTCTCGCCAAATGTTCTACTCCCGGTGATTGCGCCGTGGTTTTTCCCGCAAGAAGATGGGGATATCCAGAGAATCGTCGTCATCCTCATATTCTAAAGTAAAGGACTTCTTTTCCGGCTTGGCAGCAGGTTTTTCCGGCACAGCGCGTTTTGTGCTGGTCTCTTCTTTGGGCCCTTGGCTGGGCTCCAGATCCTGCTTGCTCAAGATATCCATGATGGAAATGCCGCTCTTTTCCTTTTGATTGCCCTCAAATCCAGTGGCAATTACGGTAATGCGAACCTCGTCTTCCAAATTGGGGTCGATTTCCGCTCCAATGAAGATCTTGGCTTCTGGATCCGCCACCTGATGAATGAGCTTGGAGGCTTCTTCAATATCGATGAGTGAAAGAGCCGAGTCACCTGTTACATTGAATAAGATGCCCTTCGCCCCTTCAATAGAAGTATCTAACATCGGGCTCTGGATGGCCTGTTTGGCTGCATCGATGGTCTTGTTCTCCCCATATCCTACGCCAATACCCATGTGGGCGATGCCCCGTTCCATCATGACAGTGCGCACGTCTGCAAAGTCCAAGTTGATCAGAGCGGGTTTGGCGATCAGGTCGGTAATTCCCTGAATCCCCTGGCGCAGCACATCATCTGCCACTTTAAACGCCTCCAGCAGTGGGGTTCCCTTGCCAACTACGCTGAGCAACCTATCATTTGGGATGGTGACAATGGTATCAACCGTGCTCTTTAATTCATCAAATCCCTTTTCCGCAGCCTTTGCTCTGGGGTGCCCTTCAAACCAAAAGGGCTTGGTGACAAAGCCTACCGTCAAGATGTTCATCTGACGGGCAATATCCGCGATGACCGGTGCAGCCCCTGTGCCTGTGCCACCGCCTAGGCCAGCTGCTACAAACACCAGGTCCGCTCCTTTGATGATGGCCTCCAGGTCTTCTCTGCTCTCCTCCGCTGCCTTTCTGCCCACCTCTGGGTCTCC
>CAJJPW010000170.1 GCA_905193725.1 uncultured Eubacteriales bacterium | reverse complement strand
TAAATGGACCGCTGAGGGCGCAGTCAAAGGCAGGGTTTGCCGAGTATTCTGCGACGCAAGGCACGCGTCAGTATGCCGCGGATATGTTGGTATCCGGCTAAGGGCACGATTTTTTCGTGAAACAAGGTGGCACCGCGGGTGTTGGAGAGTAAATCCAATCCGTCCTTGACAAGTATGTCAGGACGGATTTTTTGTATTTAGGAGGTTTCCGGTATGATCTACCCCACTTATGAACAGGCAAGGAAATTGGCTAGCGACCTGGCCGTGACGACCATTCCCTTGTGTATGCAGCTTTACGCTGACTGTCTCACTCCCATTATGGTTTTGCGCCGGCTCAAGCGAATCAGTTCTCACTGTTTTCTGCTGGAGAGCGTGGAGAGCTCTCAGAATTGGGGACGTTATTCCTTTCTCGGCTTCGACCCTGTGATGGAGCTTACCTGCAAAAACGGCCAGCTGCATGTTAGGCAGGGAGAGAAGATACAGCATATTGCAACAGCCCATCCCAAAGAGCAGATCAGACAGATTATGCGAAAATACCACAGCCCGAAGCTGGAGGGCATGCCCCCCTTCACCGGAGGTTTGGTGGGTTACTTTGCCTATGACTACATGAAATACAGCGAGCCCACCCTTGCGCTTGCCCAAGATCCAAACGGATTTCCCGATGTGGATTTGATGCTATTTGACAAGGTGGTTGCCTTTGACCACTTTCGCCAAAAGATATCTCTCATTGTCAATATATCCACGCAAGATATGGAAAACGGGTATCCTAAGGCTGAAAAGCAGTTGCGCGAAATGGCGGAAGTGATCCAGTATGGCAACCCTGCCCCCAATCCATCACCACAACTGGCTACCGATTTTCAACCTCTCTTTTCTCAGCAGCAGTACTGCCATATGGTGGAACAGGCCAAAAGATATATTTATGAAGGGGATATTTTTCAAGTGGTGCTTTCTAACCAAATGCAGGCCCGGATGAGCGGCAGCCTGCTGGATGTATACCGAGTACTGCGCACCCAAAATCCCTCTCCCTACATGTTCTATTTCACTAGTGACAGCATGGAGTTTACCGGCGCCTCTCCCGAGACGCTGGTTACACTCAAAGACGGCACTCTCTACACCTTCCCCCTAGCGGGTACACGACCTCGAGGGGCCACTTTAGAGGAGGACTTGGCGCTGGAGCAAGATCTGCTCTCGGATGAAAAGGAGCTGGCCGAGCACAATATGTTGGTGGATCTAGGGCGAAACGACATCGGGCGGATCAGCCAAATCGGTTCGGTTCGTGTGGAAAAGTACCTTTCTATCCAGCGTTTTTCTCACGTGATGCACATTGGCTCCACCGTCTGTGGCCGGATACGCCCGGACAGAGATGCGCTGGATGCCATAGACAGCATCCTGCCAGCTGGCACCCTCTCCGGCGCCCCCAAATTGAGAGCTTGCCAGATCATTCAAGAGCTGGAGGGCGCTCCTCGGGGCATTTACGGCGGCGCCATCGGATACCTGGATTTTTCCGGCAATCTAGACACCTGCATCGCCATTCGGCTGGCATATTTCAAAGACGGTGTCATCACCGTACGGTCAGGAGCGGGGATTGTGGCAGACAGCATCCCGGAAAACGAGTATCAGGAGTGCATCAACAAGGCCAAAGCCGTGATACAGGCCACTCATGAAGCCGAGAAAGGACTGACACTATGATTTTACTCATTGACAATTACGACAGTTTTTCCTATAATCTCTACCAGCTCATGGGCAACATCTCTCCCCATATTCAAGTGGTACGCAACGATGCGCTCACACTTGAGCAAATAGAGGAACTGCATCCTCAGGCCATTGTGCTGTCCCCCGGCCCTGGCCGTCCGGAAAACAGCGGCAATATTTTAGAAGTGGTTACACATTTTGCCCCTACCCTGCCCATCTTAGGCGTATGTTTGGGGCATCAGGCCATCTGCCAGGCCTTTGGGGCGAGCATCACCTACGCCCCCCAGCTGATGCACGGTAAGACCTCTCAGGTTGCCATTCACCACCATCAACCCTTATTTCGCGGCCTTGGCCCCGAGATACAAGTGGGGCGTTATCACTCCCTGGTGGTAGATCCCACTACCCTGCCCTCTTGCCTGGAGGTCACAGCTTCAGCGCCGGATGGGGAGATTATGGCAGTGCAGCACAAGGCATACCCAGTATATGGCGTGCAGTTTCACCCGGAGTCCATACTCACGCCCCAGGGCTCTTTGATATTAGAGAATTTTATAACCCAATTTTGAGGAGGAATTACCATGATTAAAGAGGCAATTTTGCAATTATCCCATAGAGAAGACTTAAGTTACGATACCTGCCTGTGTGTGATGGATGAAATCATGAGCGGAAAGGCATCTCCTGTGCAAATGAGCTCATACCTCACCGCTCTGAGTCTCAAGGGAGAGACCATCGATGAGATCACCGCTTCTGCTGCGGGCATGCGGCGGCACTGTATCAAGCTCCTCCACGACATGGACGTACTGGAGATCGTGGGCACCGGTGGCGACGGCTCCAACTCCTTTAACATTTCCACCACTTCGGCCCTTGTCATCGCCGCAGCAGGGGTGCCTGTGGCCAAACACGGCAACCGGGCAGCTTCCAGTCAGTGCGGTGCGGCAGATGTGCTGGAGGCGCTGGGGGTGAACATCATGCTGCCTCCAGAAAAAAGCGCCGCTCTGCTCAAAGAAATTGGCATCTGCTTTTTGTTCGCCCAAAACTACCACATCGCCATGAAATACGTAGCTCCCGTCCGCCGAGAGCTGGGCATTCGCACTATTTTCAACATCTTAGGCCCACTGGCAAATCCAGCAGGGGCCAACATGGAGGTGATGGGGGTGTACGATGAGGCACTGGTAGAGCCGCTGGCAAAGGTGCTCTCTAAGCTTGGAGTGCAAAACGCCATGGTGGTACACGGCCAAGATGGGCTGGACGAAATCTCCATGTGCGCTCCCACCTCGGTGTGCCAAGTGAAAGACGGCCAATTTGAGCGTTTTCAAATCCGTCCAGAGGACTTTGGCTTTGATACCTGTAGGCCAGAGCAATTAAAAGGTGGCCTGCCCCAGGAAAATGCACAGATCACCCGCCAAATACTAGAGGGAATGCCCGGGCCCAAGCGCAATGCGGTAGTGCTCAACTCAGCCGCCGCCCTCGTAGTGGCCGGCAAGGCAGATAGCCTGGATGAGGGCGTCCAGTTGGCCCAGCAAGTGATCGACAGCCGTCAGGCACTACAAAAGCTGGAGGAGTTCGTCTCTAAGAGCCAGCAAATGGCCAACTCCAGGTAGCAAAGGAGCTCAATATGATATTAGATGAAATTGCAGCAAAAACAGTGGAGCGGATTCAGCGGCAAAAGGAGAAAGTCTCCCTGGCACAAATTCAACAGCAGGCACAGACTTTACCCTCTGAAACCGGCTTTCCCTTTGAACAGGCACTGAAAAAGCCGGGGATCTCGTTTATCTGTGAGGTGAAAAAAGCCTCTCCATCCAAGGGCGTCATCAGCCAAACGTTCCCCTATTTGGAGATCGCCAAAGAGTATGAGCAGGCAGGGGCGGATGCCATTTCAGTGCTCACCGAGCCCCATTATTTTCTGGGAAATGACCAGTACTTGCAGGAAATCGCCTCACATGTCCAGATTCCCGTGCTGCGCAAGGACTTTGTGGTAGACAGCTATATGATCTATGAGGCCAAGGTGCTGGGCGCCTGCGCTGTGCTGCTCATCTGCTCTCTGCTCACCTTACAGCAGCTTCAGGAATACCAGGAGCTTTGCGACTCCCTTGGCCTTTCCGCTCTGGTAGAGGCCCATACTAGGGAAGAGATCCAAATGGCTGTGGATGCTGGCGCCAGAATTATCGGCGTCAACAACCGGAATCTCCAGACCTTTTCGGTGGATTTTTCCCACTCTATCCAGCTCAGAGAGTGCATTCCTCCCCAAACCCTATTTGTGGCGGAGAGCGGTATCCAAACGCCCAGGGACATCTGCGCTTTGCGGGATGCTGGCGCCGACGGGGTGCTGGTGGGTGAAACCCTCATGCGCAGTCAGGATAAAAAGGCGATGCTCGCTCATCTCAAAAGCGAAATTGCCTAGAACATAGGAGGAATCGCATGAGTCAGACCAAGATCAAAATTTGCGGCCTTTTTCGCCCAGAGGATATCGCCGCTGTCAATCAGGCCCAGCCGGACTACGTGGGATTTGTGTTTGCAAAGAGCAGGCGGCAGGTGTCTCCTCAGTTCGCTAAAACGCTGGTGGAGGGGTTAGCGCCGGGCATTACCCCGGTGGGCGTTTTTGTCGATGCGCCCATATCCCAGGTGATAGATCTCTTGCAAGCTCGAGTGATCCAGATGGCGCAGCTGCACGGAGGGGAAAGCGAGGCATATATTGAGAAAGTCAAGGCCATCACCCACCGGCCTGTAATCAAGTCCATTGTGGTACAAAAACCAGAGGATATCCTCCTCTGGCAGAACTCCTGTGCCGATTTTCTACTGCTGGACTACGGCGCTGGAGATGGACAATCCTTTGACTGGGCGCTCACTGTTCACTGTAACCGCCCCTACTTTTTGGCTGGGGGAATCTGCGCCGCCAATTTGCCTCAAGCGCTGACCCTTGCCCCCTATGGCATAGATATCAGCAGCGGGGCTGAGACGGACGGCCTCAAAGACGCCGCAAAAATTGCTGACCTTGTTGCAACAGTCCGTCAAAATTAAAAATTTTATATACAAACAGGCAAGGGAACTTTATTTTCCCAAAGTTCCCTCATTTTTTTACTATTTTTCCACTTTATCTCGTTTTCCAGTTGATTCCACCTTAGTTTCCTGATATAATGAATTTACAAATCATACCAATTCTTTTTTCGTCATCTGTCTTTTGAAATCGGAGGTAGCAAAAATGAATAAGTCCTATGATATTATTTCACCCAAAAATCGGAAGCTCTCTATTTCGGTCACCAACGGCCACTTTGCCACCAGCCCCT
>CAJJPW010000169.1 GCA_905193725.1 uncultured Eubacteriales bacterium | reverse complement strand
GAAAGGGGATTATTGCTGGTTGTGTCCGGCCCATCCGGTGTGGGAAAGGGGACGGTCATCAAAAAACTGGTGCAAGATTGCGATAATATCTATGTCAGCGTGTCCTGTACCACCAGAAATCCACGCCCAGGGGAGCAAGAAGGCGTCAACTATTTTTTTAAAAGCAAAGAGGAATTTGCCACTATGCTCAAAAACAGCGAATTCTTAGAATATGCTAAGGTGTTTGAAAACTACTACGGAACACCGGCAAAAAATGTGGAAGAAAAGCTCTCCCAAGGTAAAGATGTGATTTTAGAAATTGATGTCCAAGGCGCGCTCAAGGTAAAAGAGAGTGTGGGAGATCGAGCAGTATACGTGTTTGTAGCACCACCTTCTATGTTGGAGCTGAAAAATCGGTTGACGGGGAGAGGAACCGAGACAGAGGATCAGATTAGCAAGCGCTTTGCCATGGCCTTTTTAGAGATCGGCTACTTGAGAGAATACGATTATATAGTAAAAAATGATGTGGTAGAACATGCCGCAGACACCATAAAGAAAATCATAGAAGTGGAAAAATGCAGAGTGGATTTTAGTCCGCTGACAAAAAAATTAATAAAGGAAAGTGAAGAGATTTTATGAAAAATACCATTATTGAACCGGGTCTGGATAAACTGATGGAAAAGGTAGATTGTAGATACACCTTGGTGGTCGAGACAGCAAAACGGGCTCGCCAGATTATCGATGGCAATGAACCACTCACCACAGAGGTACATCAAAATCCTGTCTCCCAGGCAGTAGAGGAAATTGGACAGGGAAAAATCACTTATATTAAAAACGATGTGGATGAGGAAGAGTAATTCTTTATGCTAAAGGGAAAAAACATTCTACTAGGCGTAACAGGGGGTATTGCTGCGTATAAAGCGGCCTATTTGGTGAGGTTGCTGAAAAAAGAGAATGCGAATGTAGAGGTGATCATGACAAAGAATGCACAGGAGTTCGTGGGGAAACTCACTTTTGAAGTGCTCTCGGAAAATCCTGTGTATGTTGATACCTTTCAAAGGGAAATTCCCTATGAGGTAGAGCATGTCTCTCTCGCCAAAAAGGCGGATCTGTTTATCGTAGCTCCGGCAAGTGCTAATTTCATCGCCAAGGCCAGATGTGGCATTGCGGATGACATGCTCACCACTACGTTTTTAGCCTGCAAAGCGCCAAAACTCATTGCACCTGCCATGAATACAGGAATGCTGGAAAATCCCGCTACAGTGGAAAACCTAGAGATCCTGCAAAGGCGAGGAATGGCGATTATAGATGGAGAGCAGGGCTTTTTAGCGTGCAAAGATGTGGGCAGCGGTAGAATGGCAGAGCCTCAGGATATTGTAGAAATGGCGGATTTTATGTTGGGAGACAAGGACCTTGTGGGGATGAAAATATTAATCACTGCTGGCCCGACAGAAGAGGCCATAGATCCTGTGCGGTATCTCACCAATCGCTCCACGGGGAAAATGGGATTTGCAGTTGCCAAAGTAGCGGCACAGCGAGGTGCTGATGTGGTGTTGGTGAGTGGAAAATCCCAGGAGAAGGATCCAGTAGGTGTGGAGGTAGTTCGCGTCCAATCGGCTGCGCAGATGCACGATATGGTACTAAGCCGCTATGAGGATGTGGATGTGGTCATCAAAACGGCAGCGGTGTGCGACTTTACTCCGGCAAAGCCCTTTACAGAAAAGATCAAAAAACAAAACAGTCTGCCTGTGGAATTTGTGCGTACCCAAGATATTTTAAAGGAGCTTGGGCAAAAGAAAACCCATCAAATTTTAGTGGGCTTTGCGGCAGAGACACAAAATATCTTGGAGTATGCAAAGGATAAGTTAGAGCAAAAAAATTTAGATATGGTAGTGGCTAATGACGTTTCTCAGGAGGATATTGGGTTTGGCAGTAATGACAATAAAGTCTCCATGATCCGGCGAGACGGCGCATGCCTCAACACCCAAAAACAGTCGAAGCTGGAGATTGCCAACTTGATTCTGGACCAAATAAAAGAGATGAAAAACTGACGAGAGAAAGAGAATTCTATACATTTAGAAAAAAGGGCACCTTAGTTAGGTGCTTCTTTTTATAACATGATTGCGAAAAACCATATTATAAAAAGGAAAGATGATGCATTGGTTATTTACTAACTTATAAAATATTTGATAAAATAACAAATAGAGATATAATGGGTGTTATAAAAATGCCTATGCCATAGCAGGTTGGAGAAAATGAATTATGTATATATAGTAAAATGCAGCGATGGTACGTTTTATACAGGATGGACAAACGATATAAAAAAGAGAGTATGCGTCCATAATAAAGGGAAGGGAAGCAAATATACGAAAACAAGGTTGCCGGTTAAACTGGTTTATTGGGAGTTTTGCGAGACAAAATCTGAGGCCATGAGGAGAGAATGGCAAATAAAACAGCTTTCTAGGAGGCAGAAAAAAATGCTCATTGAACAGTTTCAAATGAATCCAGACGATAAAGCCAACGGAGCGAACTGATTTAGACGGATTGTAAAAATAAAAGGGAGTAACCGAAAAACAGCTAAGAGAATACTTTAAGATAAGTGATAAAAGAGGAAAATTTTAAAGTTTTGCAAGATGAGAAATATCTCCTTGCAATTTTGAACAAAAAGGATTATAGTAGGAGTATCTTTTTTTTGCTAGCGGGGTAGAAAATTTATACTAGAGGAGATGGAAGAGTATGGAAGGCGATTATGGATTTTTACTGGATTTAGCATTAATACTGCTAAGTACGAAATTACTCGGAATATTGACCAAAAAGGTAAAAATGCCCCAAGTAGTCGGTGCTCTATTGGCTGGGCTCATTTTAGGACCAGCGGTACTGAATATTTTGCAGGAGACAGAACTTATCACACAACTGGCGGAACTGGGCGTTATTATTCTCATGTTCACTGCTGGTTTGGAAACGGATATCCATGAACTGAAAAAGACGGGTAAGGCATCCTTTATCATTGCTCTTTTAGGAGTAATTTTGCCATTAGTAGGGGGCTTTGCTATCGCGACAATATTTAATAAAGATGCCAATACTTCCGATCATATGGTGTTATTGCAAAATATCTTTATCGGCGTAGTGCTCACAGCAACTTCGGTGAGCATCACAGTGGAGACTTTAAAAGAACTTGGAAAGTTAAACACCAAAGCGGGAAATGCCATCTTGGGAGCAGCACTGATAGACGATATTTTGGGCATTATCGCCTTAACTCTCATCACCAGTTTTGCGGATAAATCAGTGAATGTCTGGATGGTGCTATTGCAGATTGTGGGCTTTTTTGCTGTGGCGGCTGTCTTTGGATTTCTATTCTATTGGCTGTTCAACAAATGGGTCAAACGATACAAAAAAGACAAACGGAGATTTGTCATCATATCCTTTGTTTTTTGCCTTGCATTTTCCTATGTTGCAGAGGAGTTCTTTGGAGTGGCGGATATAACAGGAGCTTTTATCGCGGGAATGATCATTTCCAATACTCAGCGATCCAAATACATCGCCTCCCGGTTTGAGACACTTTCTTACATACTGCTTTCGCCCATCTTTTTTGCCAGCATCGGCATCAAAGTCCAGCTCACAGCCATGTCCGGCCCAATCATTGTATTTACGGTGCTGATCGTGCTCATAGCTATTATTACTAAAATTATCGGCTGTGGAGTAGGGGCGAAGCTGTGCAAATTCTCCAATAAGGAATCCCTGCAAGTTGGCGTGGGGATGATCTCCAGAGGAGAAGTAGCTCTCATTGTGGCCAATAAGGGGATGGCATTGAGTCTGATGCCTGTGGCATTCTTTGGACCCATGGTGATCATGGTGATTATAACGACGATTGTCACCCCCATCTTGCTGAAATTCGTATTTCACGGGAGAAAAGGCAATTTAAATCCTTTAGAGGAACAGAAAATTTTACCAGAAAAACCTCCAGAAATGAAGCAAGAATGATGTGAAGATTAAACGAGCAGGATGGATTGATGTTCTCCTGCTCTTTATCTCTTATCAGAGCCTATGCCATATCAGGTAATTGCAATTGCTTTCAGTGGCTTTCATTGTAATAGCTTCACAAAGAGGAATATTTTTTTATTTTCTTGTATTTAAGAGGTATTTATGCTATTATCATATATAGAATGTTGATATGTTGATATTTTTTTGAAATCGAGTTGTAAATAAATGAAAAACGGTGGTATGGATACAAAAACATGTAAAACTGGTGCGGTAATTGTAGCTGCGGGCATGTCATCTCAGATGGGAGATTTTAAACCAATGCTTCAATTGGGCGCCATTTCTATTGTAGAGAGAATTATTGCCAATTTTCAACAGGCTGATGTTTTTCCCATCGTGTTGGTAACGGGATTTCGGGCGCAAGAACTGGAAAGACACCTAAATAAACAAGGCGTAATCTACGTGCGCAATGAGAATTATAGTCATACAGAAATGTCAGATTCAGCGGGAATTGGCCTTTCCTATATTTATGATAAATGTGACAGGACTTTTTTTACACCAGTAGATATTCCGCTTTTTACAGTATCCACATTATATAAATTAATGGAATCACCAGGTAAAATTGTAAAGCCTGTATACGATGGTATAGATGGCCATCCAGTATTGCTGTCGTGCGATATCCTGCCCAAGCTCATAGAATTGGGCAAAACAGAGGGCCTGGATAAGGCGATGTGTGAGTTTTTAGGGGAAACGGAATTTGTATCCGTAGAAGATGGAGGTGTCCTTCGCGACGTAGACACGCCAGAGGACTACGATAATCTATTACAGTACCATAATCGCCAATTATTGCGGCCAGTAGTGGATGTTTCCTTGATGAGAGAAGGAAAACTATTTGATAAAAATAGTGCAATGCTACTTTATATGATAGAACACGCGGGAACGGTAAAAGATGCGTGCAAAAAGATGAATATCTCCTATAGCAAGGCATGGAATATTCTCTCAGAGCTAGAGAAAAATTTGGGTTTTTCACTAGTGGAGAGAAAGCCCG
>CAJJPW010000168.1 GCA_905193725.1 uncultured Eubacteriales bacterium | reverse complement strand
TATTCAAAGGTAAAAGTGGTCGTGCCACTGAGCCGTGTAAAATCCTGAATTCCTCCGTTGACCTCATAGGAAACTTCTATGGAGACGAATTCGAAATGATCGTCGATGAGGGCATTTACTGTTCCGCTAATGATCCCATCTTGATCTGCATAATATTCATTGGGAGACCAGTACACCCGATACTCATCTGGCAGAATGTCATCCAAAAGTCCACAGGTATTTTGATTCATCAGCTGGCCGTCGTACTCAAACGTACAAAGAGTGCTGCCATCCTCTCGCCTTTGACTGGTCATGCGAGTACTATGTGCACCTAGAGGAAGGGTCAGATCCAGCAGCGTATCTGGCATAGTGTATTCCGAGACATAGGGCGATGAATAGGTCTTGGTGATGTCCGGGTAGGCATAAGTAAAGGCAAACACCAGCTCATTGGGCGCATAGCTCCCACCCGTCTGCCGGTAAGATCCTGTGGCGCTCATCGCTTCTCCTCCAAAACCGGTGATATCCATCTCCTCGACGAAATTCACATCCTGATGTCCCACAAAACCCGCATGCATTGTGCCCTGTTTGACTACCGTAAAGGAGGCTTGTTGTTCCAATTTACTCAAAGCGTAACCATAAATCTCCTCAGGATCTGGTTGGGCGCTAGCCATCCAAGAGAGGTCGTCAGAGTATGCTGGGCTGAACCGGTTCGGGCCATTGAGCTGACAGCCTTCTACTTGGTTGAGCAGAGCCGCTATTTGTTCGCATTGTGCTTCCATATAAGAAGTTCCCTCAATGGCGCCGCTATCCATGATGGCCTCTCGCGTGCTCAAAGTCGCCTTGAGCTGCAAGATGAGAGAGTTTTTTAGATAGATCAACCCGGCATTTTGTGCCTCCTCATCCTCTAAATAGAAGTTATGGTAATATAAATCGGAGAATGCCTGCACCAAGAGTTCATTGCTGGCTTGCTGGATCATCGAACAGTTGTAGGCATTGTGGATTTGCGTGGCCTGGTCGCTAACCGGCGAAAGGCGCAGCAGCCAAGTCATCGAGTCCCACGCCAGCAAGACGGGATTGCCGCTTAAAATGGTACTGCCTCCGTTTATTCCATCGTTCACATCGTATGCGATAGAGGTAATGGCATCCAAAGAAGTCTCATACTGAGCGCTAATTTCACTTTGCATTTTTTGATCCACATTTTCTGCTGCCCGAACCATGATTTCCCAAAAGTCCTCTTCTGTGATGAGGGCGGAGTCTTCATAATGGGAAATCAGCGTGGTCTGCAGGAGGTTTTTCTGAATATCCGTCAAATTGCTGTACTGCACCATCGTATCCACCGCCTGAGCAGTATTGACGGTAAAGCTCCCCGTGAGAGATAAAAAGTCTCCTGTACCAGAAATAGCGTCTAATACATCTCCTAGCGTCCCCGAAGCCTCTGGAGCATAGAGGTCTTTGATGAATTGAAACCAGTCAAATGCGAGTCCATAGCCATCATCCACTAAAGAGATCACTTCAGAGGTGGAAGGATGATCTTTTAGCCAATCCGTCCCTTCGTTGGTGACGACCATAAGCAAATCCTCTTCTAGATCTTCTTCATAGATTCCCTCGGCGTCTAATACCATGCGTGGGATGCTAGAGTCCTGAGAGATAAGCGCCAGCACACCCTGCCAGGTGAGATTATCCTCCACAGAGCCGTGATGGAACGAAATCTCATCCCAGCTAAAAAAATGTCCCTGATCACACGCCACATAATCCTCTAAGGCGTCTAAAACATCGTAGCGCTTGATACACACAAACTGAGGATCTCCATCGGGTGTAAGACTGTAATTTGCTCCGATATAGTTTAGAAAGTGCAGAGCGGAAAGGTAGATCGTACCGCTATATTGTATCGTGGGAAGATCAATGGTGTAACTGGTAGAGAAAAGCGTCTCTTCCATCTTCTGCTCTGGAATGGAAATTTTGAAGAGGCGCAGGGAGTCTTCTTCGGTCGATGCACTTCCCAGCGTAATCGAATCTTCGGATTGCTGTATAAGGGTAAAACCGCTGATGCTGCACAGATCGTCCAGAGTGATGTAGAAAGTGTTCTCTGCATATAGCCCGCCAATGTGATCTTGATTGGTGAGATTGCTGGACATGGTGAGCAGTACAGGAGTATAAAGCGTCTCTTCTGCCTGAGCTACTGGCGTTAGGGAAAAGAGCAGGAGAAAGGCCATTAAAATACAGATCATTCGCTTTTTCATTTGTCTGCTTCCTCCATTTGGTCTATTTGCTGGGTGAGCATCTTAGAATACATGTCTAAAAGTCCGCCGCTGAGGGCGTTTTCCAACCTGTCGTTGGGGACCACATACCAATGCCCCTCGATTTCCTCAATTTCGATTGTCACCTCATACTCCTTGGTGGGGAACTCCCCCTGTAGCGCCTGATCGATGGACAAGAGTAGCTGTTCCGCATCCGTGGCCTCCCCTTGGGCAATGCCGTTTTGCAGCATGACCTCCACATCCGGCGAGGTGAACTGAATCGTAGCTGTGTCGTCAGAAATTTGGGTAATTTGATAGACCACGTTTTCTCGAACGAGATCTAACGTAGTTTTTTGGGCAGAATCGCCGGCAAGAAAACTCATGTCGTATAGGTACGCCGTTTTATTTTCATCCTGTGATATTATGGTATCCAGCGTACTCATTAAATCCTCTTTTGCATCGTCGTTATTGCTGCATCCTGCAAAGAGGACTAATGAAATGAACAGTAATGGGAAAAACTTTTTCATTGCAATCACCACCGTGTTTCTTTTCTTCGATTGCGCAAATGGGAAAACCAATTGAGCTATTATCAGCATGGTAGAACCTTTTGGGTATAGTGTACCATAATCAGGGCGCTATCTCAAATGCGCAGCAAATGTTTGTCCAAGGAAAATGCAAACGAGATGCAAATTGTTCTCAAAAGGTTTACTTGCCCTGATGTGATTTTCTGATTATAATATGAATTGGTATGCAAAGGAGAAAGAATCTCATGGAACAACGGATACAGGAGTTTATCAATAGAAAAAAGCACTGCTTTATCGAGACCTATGGATGCCAGATGAATTCCCACGAGTCGGAAAAACTGCTGGGCATTTTAGAACAGCTGGGTTTTGCAGAGTGCAGCGATAAACAACAGGCGGACCTCATCTTGTTCAACACCTGCTGTGTGCGGGATGGGGCAGAGCAGCGGGTATTTGGAAACATCGGCCGGCTGAGAAAGCTGAAGACCGCCCCCAAATGAAAATCGGGGTTTGTGGATGCATGATGCAGCAAAAAGGCGCGGCAGAGAACTTGATGCGCCGGTTTGACTTTGTGGATATCGCCTTTGGCACATACAATGTTCACCGGTTGGCAGACATGGTGATTCGAGCATTTGTCTCGGAGGAAAAGGTAATAGAGGTGGAAAAGCAACCTGGAAAGATCGTGGAGGACGTCCCCATGCACAGAAATCAGGGCCCACTTTGCTATGTGAACATCATGTACGGGTGCAACAACTACTGTTCTTACTGCATCGTTCCCTATGTGCGGGGGCCGGAGCGCAGCCGCAAAAGCCAAGACATCATAGAGGAGATCCAATCCCTCAGAGAGCAGGGATATCGGGAAGTGATGCTATTGGGGCAAAACGTAAATTCCTACGGCAAAGGCCTATCTGGAGAGCCAAATTTTGCAGAGCTGTTGGAAAAAGTGGCTGAGCAGACGGGGATGGATCGAATTCGCTTTATGACCTCCCACCCAAAGGACATCTCTGAAGAGCTGATTCGCATCATGGCAAAGCACAAGAACATCTGCAACCATTTGCATCTGCCAGTGCAATCGGGTTCGGATCGGATTCTCACGCTGATGAACCGGCATTATACCAAAGAGCATTATTTGCGCTACATTCAAATGCTTCGGGAGGAAATCCCCCATGTGGGCCTTTCCACGGATATCATCGTGGGCTTTCCCGGTGAGACCGAGCAGGACTTTGAAGAGACGCTTGCGCTGGTAGAGCAGGTACAGTACGACCAGGCGTATATGTTCATGTATTCGGTGCGTACTGGCACAAAAGCAGCGGCGGGGGATCGAGCGTGGCGAGCTTCTGCTGCGCCTGCGCGAGCATTTCGGGCGAGTAGTCGACGCCAGTGACCGTGTAGCCGCGGCGGGCGAAGAGCTCCGTCATCGTGCCCGTGCCGCAGGCGAGGTCGAGCAGTGACCTGACAGGGCGCTTTGCGCGCAGAAAGAGCTTTTCGACAAAGCCCGCGCGCTTTTTGTATTCCACATCCTCGGTCAGCTCGTCATAGGCCGCGGCGAGAGCTTCGTAGCTGTCCATGCCCGTCGCCTTCCTTTCTGCAAATATCCCATATAGTTTAGCAGAGAGTGCGAAATTAGTAAAGTGCCGCGCCCGCATTTTCTCGCGCCGCACCGCTTTGGCCGCGGCGGCATAGACTGCCCCAAATGAAAAAACGGGGAGGAAGCGCATGAAGGAGCATCCGCGTTTGACGCTGGGAGAAGATTTTGCCCAGGAAAAAAGCTGGCAGTGGCAGGACATTACCGTCCTGACCGCCCGCTTGACGCTGCCGAAGACAAAAGGGGAGAGCCGGCGCGAGAAGCGCTTCGACCGCTATTACCGCGCACTCGCTGATGCCTATTTTGCCCGCTGCGAGCAGAAATTGCTGCCAGATGCCGCAAAGACCTGCCGCGCGGCGATGGCGCGCTCCGCCCCATGGCAGATGACGGCGGTGACGCTTACCTACCGCGTAAGCGCGCAGACGGAGGATGCGGTCGTTTTTACCTTCGAGGTAAATGACGGAGAAAGTGTCCTGCGCCGCTGGGAGGAGGGGTGGGAATGCAGCGCGTTCCTGCCGCTTTTTAAAGCGGAACGTGGTTCCGCGCTTGCAACATAAGCGCGCGAGCGCGGTTTTGGGCACCCGGCGGGCGCGGAAGGGGGAGCAGCCCGAAGGGGCTGCGTCTTTGATTCTCCCGCAGCGTGCGGGAGTGCGCAGTAAGGGGGCCATTCTCTCACGTGAGAGAATGGCC
>CAJJPW010000167.1 GCA_905193725.1 uncultured Eubacteriales bacterium | reverse complement strand
AGGGCTTATCGCGCCGGATCAGGGCCTGTTACCCAAATACACAGAGGGCATCTACCAAATGGGGGATACTGCCATGGAAGTGAGCAGAGGCCTGGGCAACAACCTATTTCCCTTTCGCGTAAATAATCGCCCTCAGCTGGCTGTCCTCACTCTACAGACGGCTGAATAGGCAGACAAACCACAGAGCTGATCTGCAATCTAGCTCCAAACAACATGAATTAGAAAGAAAGGAGTTCCCATGGAATATGTGATTCGCCCAATGTGCCCTGAGGAATATTCGCTGCTGAAGGACTTTTTATACCTTGCAATCTATCAGCCAGAAGGGGAGCGCCTGCCCAAGGATATCATCTATGGGCCGGCCCTCTATGGATATATCCAAAACTTTGGCACCCAGCAGCACGATCATTGCCTATGTGCAACAGCAGACGGCTGCATCATCGGAGCGATTTGGGTGCGGGCGGTACACGGCTATGGGTATGTAGGGGAGAAGGTACCCGAGCTGGCGATTTCCCTCTATCCTGAGTACCGCGGCAGGGGTATGGGAACGCAGTTACTGAGAGGTATGCTGGGTGTTCTCAGGGAGGAAGGATATGCAAAGGTCTCCCTCTCTGTACAGAAGGAAAATAGGGCATGGCACATGTATCAAAGAGAGGGCTTTCAAACGATCTCTCAGACAGAGCAGGAATATGTGATGGAGTGCCCGTTGGGACGAGAAGAAGAGAGGAGAAAAGGATGATAGACATAGAAAATTGGATGAAAAGTTATGTAGCAGTTGTGCAAAATGCCTTTGGCAGTAGAGTGCGCTTTATCGGCCTACAGGGCAGTTACGGCAGAAAAGAGGCTACGGATACCAGTGATATCGATGTGGTGTGCATCTTGGATCGGCTGGAGCTGGAAGACCTTACCGCCTATGATGAGGCGGTCTCAACGCTCCCTCATAGAGAGCTGCTTTGCGGATTTGTGTCCGGCTGGGAGGAGCTGATGCACTGGCAGTGTGCTGATCTGTTTTCCTTCTACTACGATACGACGCCCATCTATGGGGACATGCATCCGTTGCTAGAGCGCATAGATGGGGAGGCGATCCGCCGCAGCATCCACATTAGCGCCTGTAATCTCTACCATATGTGCGTCCACAACATCCTTCACGAAAAGAGCTCTGAGATTTTACAGGGCCTCTATAAAGAAGCAGCTTTTGTGATTCGGGCCCTCTGCTTTACAAGGACGGGGAAGTATTGCCGGCTAAAAAGCGATCTGTTTCGAGCTGCGCCGACACAAGAAGGAGAGATTCTATCCATTGGCGACTCCCTCAAGAAGGGAGATTCTGTGGATTTTCTCCTGTGTTCCCAGCGCATGTTAGAGTGGAGCAGCGCTCTCATCATGCAGTACGCTTAAAAAAGGGCTGTTGTAGCACCGACTTCTACAACAGCCTCTATAATGCAGCCTAATTAGGCCTGTTTTTCATGAAATGTGAGGTGAAACTTTCCACTCACATGGAATCCTTGATGCCTTTTCCAAGTTGGCACTAAGATGATCGACATAACTATGAATATAGTAATATAAACCATCTACTAGTCCTCCTTTCTAAAGAATAATTTCTCTTGATGAAATCGGCAGATGTGATATAATAGAACTAACAAAACATATCTGTCGGCGACATCTATTGCCGATCAAGAGGGCCAGCCACAGCATTGTGTGCTGGCTATCTATTTGATATAGCAGTGTTTGAGGCAAAAGCCTTAAGCTATTGCTATGACGATTTTTTCAATATTTCGCCTTTCAGGTTTTCCAAAAATGCTGGCAGCATATTTTGCAGATACTGGCCAATATAATCCAGATCTTTTTGGGTGACATCTGCCGGAATGAAGATCTTAGCTGTATTTTTGCTCAGGGTGGGAATCTCAAAGTAATACCCAGTGCCGTGATCCGATTCCTGTGCCCTGCGGTAAGGGAGTGTCTCTTCTATGGAGGAAATAGTATTTTTCTGCTCCTGATAGGTGGGCTGTTCACAAGCGTAGAGCTTTTCATAGGCCTCTGCATATAATACACCATCGGTGATCAGCCCTAGAAACTGGGCGCTTTTGTAAAAGCAATCGGCAGCCAGATCCTTCACCTGGCGAATGATCCGGTATTCGTTCATCAGAAGGTTTGCCAGCTGATTTTTGGGTGGAAGAGCTTTGCCAAAAAAGCGCTCCACTAGCTTTTGATAGAGGGGAGGATTGATAAACGCATCGACGAGCAGATTTTTGGTCTGTTCCTCATCGGCAGAGCGCAAAATACGCCGTCCCACATCCGTCAGTTGTGCCTTGCTGTTCCCCGTGAGGATGAGTCCGTACTGCTTCGAGGCGCTAATCCTGCTCAAAAACGAGCGGGTAGTGGGGTTTTTGAGACCCATAAGCGAGATGATACTGGCGTAAGACACCGACTCACCACCGATGGAGTCTATTTTACGGATGAATTCTAGGCAATCCTCCAACGTAACCGCTGGATACAGGGCGCTTTTTTCTCTGGGTTTTTGTAAGCTCTGATGGTATGTCTCTGACATAGGTTTCACCTTCCCTCATTTGTTTGATTCCATTATATACCTATCGCATATAATAAGTCAATATATTAGCATATATTTTTTTAAATTATTTTTATGCGAAATTATACACTTTAAAATAAGCTAAAAAAAGACACTTCCCTATCGTTCGTTTTGCAAACCATCGAAGCGAAAACGCTATAAAATCAGCATATAATATGGAAAGAATACTATAAAACATGAGGGAAAATTTGTATCGAATATAAAGCGAATAAACGAGCAAATAACTTGTGCCTATCATGCATAAAGCATTTTTATAATGGGAAATAGGCTAAAAAATCCTGGGCACTGTAAAATGGGCAAGAAAAGTGATATTATGTGTGCATAAAGAAGGTGTGTGAGGAGCCAATTGTGAAGCGGACGAATTGATGAGCCTTTAAAACGCCTTGAAAGTTTGCGGAAAAACGAAGTAGGCTGAGACACCATTGGATAGATCGTGAGTATCGCCTCCACAGTAAATGCGAAACTGCTTGAGAAAGCAGCGAGGAAAAAGGATAGCTCTTTTTCATATGAAATGTGGGAAATCATGGCAGCACAAATATAGGGAGGCAAAAGAGGGTAAGGAAGTGTAGATGCTATAAAGACTGTCCAGAGAGTAGAAGTGCAGCGAGAACAGACGGAGGGTAAATGGCTTCCTCGTATAGTTGCTCCTGTGATGGACGGATGCAGGGCGGAGGGGTATTCCTTGTGCTTTGACCATAAAGCAGATATAATGGCAGTAAGAATGGATTCGAACTGTGTGATTGCCACAATCCCGATTGGGCTCCAGTAAAATGATCTGAAAAGAAGAGGAGGGGAGCAGATGAACGGACAGGAGATGAGCTGCTGTGGAACGCTGTGTTCCCAGTGTGAGTACTATCCTGATGCATGCGCAGGCTGTACGAGTATTCAGGGCAAGGTGTTTTGGCTGGAATATACCGGGGGAGATATCTGCCCCATCTATGAATGCTGTGCGCAGCAAAAGCAGCTAATGCACTGTGGGCACTGCAACAAGCTGCCTTGCAAGCTATATCATCTAGAGGACCCGAACAAATCGCCAGAACAAAACCGGCTGGATCTGGCTTGCCAGCTCACCAATTTACGGGAGACGATGGAGTATCCCGTGGAGATAGAGGGGGAAGTGCTGGCGTTGGAGCAGGCAAGACCCTCTCACAAACAGCGGGCAGAGGAGATGAAGCAGGAGTTTTTTGCAGCAGGAGAAAAGATCATCAACGGCAGTGGTCAGTACGACCAAATGGACTTTGAAGAATGGCTCAAGCATACGTATCAAAACTATCAGCCAGAAACGGTGCCTTCAGGTTGGTGCCGGACAACTGCCTTTTTTGCCGTGAGAAAGGCGGATGGCAAAATCGTGGGTATGATCGACGTGCGCCATGGGCTGAGTACGGAGTTCCTGAGGGAATACGGAGGAAATATCGGCTATGCGGTGCGGCCAACCCAGCGCAAAAAGGGGTATGCCATACAGATGCTTCAATTAGCTCTCCAATACTGCCATACCTTGGGCCTTTCTGTCATCAGGCTGGGATGTTACACAGATAATATTGCCTCTATCCACACCATAGAAAGGTGTGGCGGAAGATGTGTAGAGCAGAAGCCCTATCTAGATGGTAAGCCCATGTACATCTATGAGGTGCACCTGTCATCTAGCATAGATATATCAAAGGGACAGATACACAGCATATAGAGAGCATATAGAGAGCATAAAAAACAAATATTAAAAAGGAGACTAAAAATGCCTCATGTGACGATAAAGGAGACTATCCCTCAAGACATCCAAAGAGTATGGGAGCTGGTTACCTCTCTTACCCATTACGCATGGCGAAGGAACATCGCCAGGATTGACGTTTTAGAAGAAGGGAAGACGTTTGTGGAGCATACGAGGGATGGATACTCCACCAAGTTCACCATCACTCAATTGATCCCTTGCGCAATGTACCAATTTCAGCTGGAAAATCAAAACATGGAGGGCATGTGGACGGGGCGGTTTATAAAAGTGCAAAGGGGGACGGAGATCGAGTTCACCGAGCAGGTAGCCGTCAAGCGCCGGCTACTTAGACCTTTTGCGAAGGCATATCTCAAGCGGCAGCAAAGGGAATATGTTGAGGATCTAAAAAAGGCCGCTTTGGAAGAGCGGATTTAAGAGAAAAGGGGGAAGCGGAGTTGAGCGCGGCGGAGTATGTCATCTATGGACTATCCATTCTCATTTTGCTGGCAGTAGGATTTATACTACTCAAAAAGCGCTCTAGGTATCCAGATATCCGCACAGGATATCATGTCAAAGAGGTCATGGTTAGTAGTAGCCAAACGTGGAACCGGGCCAATTCCATTGCGGGCAAGCTGTGCCTTATAGGTGGGGCAATGTTTGCAGGAGAGGGATTGCTTTGGATCTTTGTCCCAGCCAACCTGCCCTTGCGTCTCATGCTATTTTTGGCACTTTGGGCAGTGGAGATTCCCTGTATTATATATTTGCCAACCAGATG
>CAJJPW010000166.1 GCA_905193725.1 uncultured Eubacteriales bacterium | reverse complement strand
TACAGGCAGCAGATATCTCGGCCAATATTATTTTGGACATCATAGCAGGGGCAAAAGAACTGTAAGCGCCCCCAAATATCAGAAAAAGAAAAGGCAAGGTTAGACTCTGTTTTATCGCAGAGTCTATTTTTTGTCTAAAGATACATATAAAAAATATTTTTAAAAATACCGGAAAAAATAAAAATGCAAAAGATTGCAGAAAAAATATTTTGTTCGAAATCTTTTGCTGGTGTATAGACCAGAGCAAATGGCATATAACTAACGGTATGTGAAACCCACGAAAGATAGGGAGATTCCGTAGATGAAAAAAGGCAGACATGAAGAGATGCAGAAAAATGTGAAAGTGAAAGAGGGAAAATCCCATAGAAAACTGATTAGGAGGCTCGTGACAGCAGCGATTATTTTAGGGCTGATTTGTATATCCGGCGTGATCGGTGTGATTAAAGCCAGAAATGAAGAGCCAATTATGCTGGATAATATCCAAAAGGAACAAGATCTTCTAGCAGTGGATGGGCAGATCACCACACTGGGAGATAGCTATAAGCTGACCATCCAATATAACTACCGGCCGTGTAGCCATCAGGTGGTGGAAGTATATGACAACCAAACGGAATTGGCAGGCAAAACGCGGCAAGAGGTGGAAAGAGAGTATCCAGACTTCCAGATTGAACAATTTGATGAGGAACAAGTGGTGTTAGAAAAGGACTTCTCTGTGTACTGTGAAAAACACTACATTCTCATATGGGAAGATGATCAGTTGGCGGTCTACCAAACCCAGCCTAAGACAGAAGATCAAGTGAAAGTAAAGCAAATGAACGATTCCGCTACTCGATATATGACGGCCAACCAAAAAAAACAGGTGAAACAGGGTAAAGTTTTCTCCACATTGGAGGAGATTGAGACGTATTTGGATAAACTAAATGCCATGCCACAACCCTCCAGTAGCCCAGAGCTTTACCCGAAAAACAATTAGCTTTTTTTGACAGACTATGCTGTCTGCTATAAGAATTAATATCGTTTTTTGAGAATGAATCATGCAAGTTTCCGTTCATTTCTAGGCATATTTATGGTATGATCTTTACAAAAAGGACTGCACCCATGGAAATTTGGATTATTATCTTGCTAGCCATCGTCAGCGCATCGGCTTTGACGGCACTAGGGCTCATTAAGTACAACTTGCACAGCGCCTATCGACTGCTGAGCCACATAGATCAAAAATCTCCCCAACAAAATTTGCGGCTCAAAACGCCCCAGAGAGATGTGGAGAAACTTCTGGTAAAAGTCAATCAGCTGCTGGATCAAATGAGACGCCAAGAAATGCAGCATGTAAAGCTGCAAAATCAATTGCGAGAAGAGATCGCCAATATCTCTCACGACTTGCGCACGCCACTCACCTCCATCCTTGGATATCTTCAGCTTTTGGAAAGTGACGCTTGTACGCCCCAGGAGAGAAAACAGTACCTGACTATCATTCAAAAGAGAGCACAATCGCTGCAAACCCTCATTGGAGGATTTTACGATTTATCTCGGTTAGAACTGGGCAGTTATCACTTTGAGTGGGAAGAGGTATCGCTAGAAAAGACTTTATTTGATCTCACTGCCACTTTTTACTACGATTTTATGGAAAAACAAATGGAGCCGGTGTTAGAGGTGCAAAAGGGCTTGCCCATGGTCTGGGCAGACCGAGATGTAGTGTACCGCATCTACGCCAACCTAATTTCCAACGCTTTGAAGCATGGAAAAGGAAAACTATATATCTCTGCTGTGTATCAGGGGGAAGAGATCATCACCTGCTTTCGAAATAATGCGCCAGATCTTTCCCAGCAAGATGTGGAGAGGCTGTTTGAGCGATTTTACACGGCGGATAAGATGCGTACCGGCCAAAATACTGGCCTGGGACTGGCCATTGTCGCCCAACTGGTAGAGCAAATGGGGGCTCACGTCTTCGCACAGAAAAAAGGAAGCCTATTAGAGATTCGAGTGGTTTGGCAACCGTGCAGAGAGACTACTGGTAGAAAACCAAATTCATGTCGCCATTGATACAAAAAATCAGGCAAATCTTTATTCAACTGGTTAAAGGGAAAAATGTCGTTTCCGAAGAATTAATAAAATATTCTAAAAAACGTTATGAGATAAGCGGCAAACGCTTGCAATGTTTTGGCTGGACAGTCGTATAAATTATTTGAATGATCAATAATTTCAGCAGAAATTTAAGCAAATAGAATGAAGGAGTGTAAGAGAGTTTCTTTGGCAAGGTATACTTTGTCAAAGAGAAAAAAGGCATAGAAAAACACCCAATATTGGGTGCCTTATAGTGATTTTTGATAAAATTTTGTAAAAAAGGCGCAGTGTAATTTTCTTTGGTAAGGTATACCTTTACAAGTCATATGGGAGATACATCGCTTGGCAATACATCCAAGTATCGTAATTAAATATCTATAAGTAGAGCGATTTTCATCGTAAAAAAGTGAATATTTATTTGCCTGGAGGAGAAAAAACTATGTTATCTCAGGAAAAGATCGAATGGGCGCAGAAAAAAGCCTTAGAGCTATTGGGAAAGGCACATATTGTGCTCACCGAAGAAGAAAAAAGAAATATAGAGATTTGCGATTACAACCTAAATGAATACGAAGTCATCGGTACGGCGATTGTGGTATATGTGAATACAAAGCGCTGCTGCGCCAAAGAGTTGGTGCTGCTTCCAGGGCAAATCTGTCCTGAACATATCCACCCACAACTGGGAGATTATCCCGGAAAAGAAGAGACGTTTCGCTGCCGGTGGGGAGAGGTGTATCTGTATGTGCCTGGGGAAAAACCACAACATCCCAAAGGCCATGTACCCAAAGAGAGGGAAGCTTATTTTAATGTCTGGGGCGAGCACGACCTATTGCCCGGTATGCAGTATACGCTTCAGGAAAAGACGCTCCATTGGTTTCAAGCAGGACCAGAGGGCGCAGTCATCTCGGAGTTTTCTACCAATTCCTTTGACAAAGAGGACATTTTTACAGACCCCGATATTAAACGCATTACCAATTTAGACTGACAATTAAGGTAAATACTGCATCATGCAGTTTTGCAATACATTATTAGAGGAACTATGAAGGAGGAAACAAATGAAAAGAAGAAGTTTAGTGGCTACTGTCATTTGCGTGATGGTTGCAGTAATGATGCTGTTTACAGCTTGTGCAAGCCAGGCAGGCGGCGGGGAAGAGAGCAAAAACCCCACGGAGGAACTGCAAGAGCAGATGGGCGGAGAAGAAACCGGTGGTACAGGAGAAAAAGTAACCAAAGAAGACGGTTCAGAAATCGTGATCGGTGTTACCCTCATGTCCTTAAGACACCCATTCTACCAGGATATGCAAAAGGAAATCGATATTGCAGCAGAAGAGTATGGCATTACTGTACAGGTTGCAGACCCAGACTTTGATGCTGGCACACAGGCGCAACAGATCGATGACTTTATCCAACAGGGAGTAGATGGAATCTGCGTGTCTCCTACCGACTCTAAGGCAGTAGCACCAGCGGTACAAAAGGCAATTGACGCAGGCATCCCCGTTGTCACCATCGATAGCTTGGCAGAAGGTGTAGATGACGACTTGTATCTGGCTCATGTGGCCTCTGACAACGTAAAGGGTGGTCAGTTAGCTGCTGGTCTCATGATAGAGGCGCTCAAAGAGAGAAATATCACCTCTGGCAATGTGGCAATTGTAGACCATGGTACCGTTACTTCCGTACAAGATAGAACTAAGGGCTTTGAAGAAATCATGAGCAAGGAAATGCCTGATATCACCATTGAGCACTTTGAAGCAACCGGTCAAAGAGATAAAGCAATGAACTGTGCGGAAGACGCAATGCAAAAATATGGCGACAACTTAGTAGGCATTTTCGGCATTAATGACGACTGCGCACTGGGTTCCCTTTCCGCAGTGGAAAGAGCCAATAAACTGGATTCCATTACTGTTGTAGGTTACGACTTAGGCGACGAATCAGAAGCTGCGATCCAGGAAGGCAAAATTAAAGGCGATGCTGTGCAATTCCCAGGCCAAATGGGCAGAAAAGCAGTAGAGATTATCATGAACTATGCTGCTGGCATCGAGACAGAAGTTGAGTGGGATCAAACGATCGACGTTGGCACATACACCATCGATGGATACAAAGATTCAGAAGGCAATGCAATCGAATAAAAATACCAAAGGCAAGTTTTTAAGGCGGGGGGCAAACCCTCCCGCCTTAAAATTGCAACTGGAAGGGGGAGAATAAATGGCAAAAATTGATGGCAAAACAAATTTACTAACAAAGACAAAAAAATCTAGCCTTCTTGGCCCTTTTTTAACATTTCTCGTCATTACCTTCGTGGTGTTTTTGTTGACAGATATTTTAAAAATTAACAACATCAGAGGGGACTGGCGTTTTTTAACCGGCGGAAATGCACTCAACGTGCTCAGCCAGGTATCCATTAATGCAATTATCTCTTATGGGATGACGCTCATAATTATCATTTTGGGCATTGACTTATCGGTGGGCTCCATCATTGCGTTATCCGGTGTGTCGTTCATCGGTTTTTACGAGATGGCAGGGATTCCGTTTATCCTGTCTATTTTACTCACACTGGTGTTAGGGCTAGTGCTGGGGGCATTTAACGGCGTGATCATCGCCAAAGCAAAGATACCACCCTTTGTGGTGACATTGGGTAGCAATATGCTCTTTCGGGGTATCGCTCTGGTGCTATGTGATGGCATCCCCTGGGCGAGCGCCAAACAGCCGTTTTTAGATATTGCCGGCAAGAACGTTTTTGGTGTGATCCCGATGCCCATTATCATTCTCATTGTGGTCACCGTAATATTTTACTACTTGCTACATAAGACGCGGTTTGGCAGATATGTATACGCCATTGGGGGAAACGAAGAGACCGCCCGTCTAGCAGGGATCAATGTGGATTGGACAAAAATCAAGATCTTCACACTTTCCGGCATTGCTGCCTCTATTAGCGGCCTTATCCTGGCCTCCAAGATCGGTTCAGGTGCGCCATTGAGTGGTGATGGCTACGAATTGGATGCT
>CAJJPW010000165.1 GCA_905193725.1 uncultured Eubacteriales bacterium | reverse complement strand
CGCTATTTCTCCAATCCGCTTTCACTTTGACAAACGTTCTAAGACACACCTGCTGGCCAAACAGATGCTCTAAGTCCTCCCGAGCATACATGCCAATTTTTTTGAGCATACTGCCGTTTTTTCCGATGATAATGCCCTTGTGGGAATTTCGCTCACAGTAAATTACCGCGTCAATATAGAGGATATCCTTTTGCTCGTCCTGGGTAAAGCGCTCGATGTCCACCCCGATTCCATGGGGCACTTCTTTATCCAGTAGCTTTAGGGCCTTTTCCCGTATCATTTCCGCCGCAATGGCTCGCTCTGGCTGGTCGGTGATCATGTCGTCTGGATAGAATTTGGGTCCAGGAATTAATTTGCTGATGATGAACTCCTTGAGCGCATCGGTATGCAGCCCCTTTTTAGCGGATATGGCAAAGATGCGATCTTCGGGCACGCCCATCTTTTTTAGCTGCCCTATGATCTCCGCCACCTGAGATTTTTCTATCAGGTCTATTTTGTTGATGGCCACAGCAAAATCGCTGTTTTTGCTGATCTTGGCGATGATCTCCCGATCCCGATCTCCCAGCCCCATCTTGCCGTCGATGAGGATGATGCTGATGTCCGCATCGCTGGAGGCATGGTACGCCGTCTGCACCATAAACTGTCCCAACTTAGTATGTGGCACATGAACCCCTGGCGTATCTAAAAACACAATTTGATAGTTGTGTTCTGTCAAAATGCCCACAATCTTATTTCGCGTGGTCTGTGCCTTTTTGGATACAATGGCGATCTTTTTGCCCAGATATTCGTTGAGCAGCGTGGATTTCCCCACATTTGGGCTGCCAATCAGCGACACAAATCCAGATAAAAATTCTTCCAATTTCTATTCCCCTCTATTTTTTCGCGCTATCCAAAGTGAATTCCTCCGGCAAGAGCTGTTTTAACGTGTATTTTTGATACTGCAAGCTGGCATTTCCACAGTAAATCTCCAAATCCGTAGTAAACTCCCGCAGAACTTGCCGGCAGATACCACAGGGGGTGATGATCTCATCACTGCTATTTACGATTGCCAGAGCTGCAAAGTTCGTAAAGCCCTGACTCACTGCACTGGATACGGCCGACCGCTCCGCGCATATGGTAGCGCCATACGAGCTGTTTTCCACATTACAACCTAAAAAACACTCTCCTGTTGTGGTGAGCAGTGCCGCTCCCACTTTGAGTTTAGAGTACGGCGCATACGCCCTCTGACTGGCCTGTCTGGCCTGTTTTAACAAGCTATCCACGGGTATCATATGATATTCCTCCTTTTAAAATACAAACATCTGAGATACTTGGAAGATGATGATGGTCACCAGTATCCCAATAAGCGCCCCTACTGCTACTTCTGTAAAGGTATGCACCTTGGTCTCCAGCCGACTCTCGGCCACAATGATGGCCATAATCCCGCTAAACGAGGTCGCCACTGGATCTCTAGAGGTGATGGCAATCGAGGTAAATAGAGAAAAGGCCAGCGCCGTATGTCCGCTGGGCATTCCCCCTTGCAGATACGTCCCTCTGGATTTTTTGATGGACCTTGCCTTGATGGCGATGACGATAATGCAGACCACAAACACGCCCACAAAAGTGATATGGGCAGGCAAGTTGGTGAGATAATCCAGCGAGACCACAGAAAAGTTATAGAGTTTCCGATAAAAGATCAAATACCCTACCACCAGTGCGTTGAGTGCTGCCATGAGCACCGCCCCTGCCGCCACGTTCTTGGCAATCTTGGCGAGAGGATGGTATTTCTTTGTGATCAGGTCTACCGTCGCCTCCACGGCGGTGTTTACCATCTCCGCAAAAAACACAAAAGTGATGGAAATGCTAAGGGCAATCATCTCAAACCGGGTGATGTAGGTAACAAGCGCTGCAATAATCACCAAAACTGCTGTGATAAAGTGGATTTTCATATTGCGCTGTGTCCGAAAGGTGTGCACAACGCCATCAAACGCGTGGTTAAAGCTGTTGATGAACTTGAACTTCATGTAATCTACTCCTCAGCGACAGATGGAGAGCCGCTCCAATACTTCCTTTTGCCGTTTTAACATCACTTGTTCCTCTTGGGCATTTTGATGATCGTACCCCAGCAAATGAAACATGCCATGTGCCGTCAGAAAACACATCTCCCGCAACAAACTATGTCCATATTCCCTGCTCTGCTCTTTTGCCCTATCCAGTGAAATAATCAAATCTCCCAAAAAGATATTGCCCGTCTCCTCATCTTCTTCTGTTTCCAGGCCGTGATCCAGCGCGCTGCAAAAAGGCTCGTCCAGCTCATAAGCTGGAAACGACAAGACGTCTGTAGGGCGGTCCACCTGCCGAAACTGTAAGTTCAGTTTGTGGATCTCCTGGTCATCTGTAATGACGATATTCACATCTATAGTATCGTCCAGTCCCTCTTTTGCAATACATCCCCCAACGACTTTTTCCATATTTTGAACAATTTCGTCTTCTATGGGGACTTCTCTTTCTATGAATGCACTCACTGATCTGCTTCCTCCTGGCCTGGGTATTTCACCCTTTCGTGAATCGCCCCTTTAAATACGTCCAAAAACGCATCGGCAATGGTCTGCAAATCCTTAAACGTGATAGGCGCCTGTTCTAAAATGCCAGCATCTAGTTTCGATTTAAACAGGTTCATCAGCTGCTGTCTGATTTTAGCCATGTCTTTCATTCCAAACGCCCGAATCGCTGCCTCTGCCGTATCCGCCAGCATAACTACACTGGCCTCCACTGTGTTGGGCTTGGCATAGGGGTAGGTAAACTGCTCTTCATCCACAAACTCGTTTTCCTTTTTGGCCTCCAGATAGAAATAATCGGCGCGGCTCCCGCCGTGATGCTGCATCATCACATCCTTAATCTCCTTGGGGAGCTTGTACTTATCCGCCAGCTCCAGGCCGTCTTTTACGTGGCTGATGATGATTTGGGCACTTTTTGCCGGAGGTAGCTCATCATGGGGGTTAGACACCCCAATTTGATTTTCTTTAAAGAAAAGGGGGTTTTTCAGCTTGCCCACATCGTGGTAGTACGCCGCTGCTCTAGCAAGCAGGCTGTTTGCATCTAGGCGTTCACAAGCGGCCTCTGCTAAATTGGCCACCATAATGCTGTGATGGTATGTGCCTGGGGCTTTGATCATCAGCTCTTTGAGCAATTTGCTGTTGGGGTTGGTGAGCTCTAATAATCTGCTAGCCGTCACTACTTTGAACAGAAATTCAAATACCGGTAGCAGCCCCACACAGAGCGTCCCGCAGATAAATCCGCTAAACACCAGCATGAGTATATCCGTTAACATGTCCGAGAACTTTGTGCTTTCAATCGCTCCAATGATCAAATAGAGAACGCCCATGACAATGCCGCCAGCTAGGCCTGCAATGATGCTCACACCTCTATGGGTATATTTTTTAATTCCCAGTAAAGCCACCACACTGCCTACAATATTGAGGCACAGTATGATGGTAGTATTGACCGATATAAAATAGCCGTTGGTCTCTCGCACACATCCCGCCAACAATAGGGATAAAAAGATGCCAAAGGAGCAGGCGATCTTCCAATCGACTAAAAATCCTGCCAGCAGCACAATTAACACTGTGGGCAACAGGAATTCTCCGATTTGCCGCAGTACAATAAACAGCAGTACTCCCAGCAAGGTGAGCACAGCTAAGATCGTCGCCTTCTTTCTCTCTTGGAACAGCTGTTTTTCACAACGGGCCAGGTATGCGCCATAGACGATGAACAACACCAGCATGTAGGCAGCTACATACAGGTTCTTGAGCATCATATCTCCCGTTTGCCCGGCTATGCCGATCTGTTTGAGAAGCTCTAGCTGGGCAGTGGTGACCACCTCGCCCTTGGTTACGATGTTTTGGCCCTCTTTGTAGACGATATCCTCTACACTGGCGCTGGCCTTCTCCTTTTGCTCCTCTGTAGCTTGCGCATCGTATATCAGGTTGGGGACCACAATATTATCGATTATTTGTCCCACATAGGAGTGATCCTCGTATTCTTCATAGACCAGATCTTTTAATCTCTGCTGATAGGCAGCGATGTCATCTGAATTGACTCCATTGACTTGGTACTCTTGCTGTATTTGTTCGAGCAGCAAGGTCTGGATGTTCAGCGTCTCATCTGGTTTGCACTTTAAAATCACTGTAAGACTGTTCTGCAAGTAAGAAGGGAGCTTTTGCTTTAGCCCTTCTAACTGGCTATCCGTCAAGTAAATACCCGGGTCAATGCTGGCCGGGTCGTATTCAAAGTTGCTCACATAGGAACTTTGCAGCGTTTGGACGACTTTGGAGTACAGCTCGGATTGCACTTGGTAAACGCTTTGCATATCACTGCTGATCTGGTCCATCACGTCCTGGGAAATCTCCTCATCCAGCTGATAGACCGGTTTTACCTTCTGCATCTCCTCCTGCCGCAACAGCTCTGTAGAGTATTGATCCACAATATCCTTAGGTGCTGTAATGGTGTTTTTCGCAATGTCCCCAGCTTGCATGTCAATCTGCTCGGGAATCGTGCTGTACACGCTGAGCAATACACAGAGTATATAGGTAATTGCCAAAATTAAAATGCCATAAAAATAGTTTTTTTTCAATTGGTTGCGCATCTTTATATTTCTATTCATCCACTGATCTCCTATGGAAAGGCCCTGGATTGCCCGATATTTCAGGGAACCCTCATCTATCATCTTTTGACATACTGTTATTATACACTATTTTGGATATTTGTACATTCTGATTTTTGGCAGAAACTTCAAAGTTGGCTTTTGAATCTTTCCGGCTTATGGTATAATTTTTGTCAAAAGCATGTGTTTTTCAGGGGATATTTTCCATAGTTCAAGGCCAGAAAGGATGATGCATATGATGGACATAGTATTCGGCGAAAGCGCAGGGGGAAGCCTCAAGTTAGCACAAAGTTACGGCAAGGGAAAATACGCCGGTGGGTGCGTTGGCGTCATCCTCAGCCATTCCGATGGCACACAGCCCACCCAAGAGGAGGTACAGGCAGCGCAAAAAGAGGCCGAGCAAAAAGAGCGGGCAGCTTGGGAGGCCGCGACGCCTTT
>CAJJPW010000164.1 GCA_905193725.1 uncultured Eubacteriales bacterium | reverse complement strand
AAAGCCGTGAAAGACCAAATATTGCAGGTGAGTCAGCGCTTCTGAGCAGGCAAACCATTTTTGCATAGTGGGGAACTCGTCAAATCCCCCAGGGATGGACCAGTGCATCTGCCGCGCCACCTCATAGGCAGTGGACGACTGCTTTTGCTTCAAGATATCCACAACCTCCTGGATTCTGCGCTGGTGATGTGCGATGAGCTGATCGATGCGGCCGTTGACGTCGTCCGGGAGTTCCCGATGAGAAGTAAATAGGTGTGTTACGTTCCAAGATTTTACCCGCTTTAAGTTCTCCAGATAGACACCGAGATAGTCGGTCTTTAAATCCCAAGCGGTGATGTTGGGGGTAATTCTGTCTAAAATATGGTCCCCACAGAACAGGATACTTTGCTCTCTATCGTAAAGCCCGATCTGTCCCGGAGTATGGCCCTGCAAATCCACCACTTCAAAGTCATATCCCCCAATGGAAACGCGGTCACCCACAGAGATGATGTCAAAATCCATTTCCCGATCTGGGCGATAGCGAAATGCCACGTGACCCTCTGGCATCAATTGATGTTCTGGCGGCACACCGGCGTATCGGTTGGTCATGATGATCCAGTCCCAATAAGGGGGCTGTTGGAACATGTTGATGGCCTTGCTATCTAGTGGGCTGGCAAACACCCGGTTAGAAGGTCGCTTGAGCCGCTCGCAGAGGCCGGAATGGTCCACATGCATATGCGTTAAAAAGATGTCGGTTTGTTCTATGGTAAGCCCCACTTCCGCCAGGCAGGATAAAATCTTGGCTTCGCTTTCCCGGTGGTTAAAAGCGGTGTCAATTAAAAGACCATGGTCCCCATCTTTGATAATATAGCTATTGATCCATTTTAAAGGACTGCCAGGCAGGGGAATGGTTTCCATATAGATGTTTTCTACAAGCTGTTTCACGGTGCACTTCCTTTCTCTCTTCCTTCCATGATACCACACATGAAGAATTGCACAACTCTTTTTTAGGAGTAGGGAGAAAAAAGAAGGACAATTTACCTTCTTTGATTTGGTAAATATTGTGAAATATCAGGAGGAATTTGCTAAAGAAGAGTCGAACCTTAATAGAGGTATCAAGAAAATGTAACAGTAAATGAGGTTACAGTATAAGGAGTGGTATATAACATGCATAAAGTACTATTGTTAGGTTTAGGGTTTTGGGGAAACTATTGGATGAACGTCATTGACAAAAACCCAGATGCGAAGTTGGCAGGCGTGGCCATTAGCCCAGAACAACTGGGCGAGGTCAAGGAAAAGTATGCCCTGGCAGACGATATGATCTACACCGATTACAAAGAGGCGATTGCCAAAGCGGATGCAGATATTGCGGTAATCGTGTTGCCCGCAGTACTGCACTTTGATGCGGCTACTAGGGCCATGGCAAGGGGCATCAATATCATTATGGAAAAACCGCTGGCCGTTGACTTCGAGCAGGCCAAACAGCTGGCAAAGGAAAAGGCAAAATACCCAGGGGTAAAAATGATGTCTTCGCAAAACTACAGATGGAGACCACATAACCAGACCATTCGCAAAGCCATATTAGATGGAATGATCGGGAAAGTACAATCTGTGCTCTGCGAATTCCGCCAACAGGAGGACTTACAGGGGTACCGGGCAGGGCTGGCCATGCCTCTTTTAGGCGATGTGTGCATTCACCATTTTGACTTGATTCGCTTTTACACAGGAGCGGACTGTGAGGAGATATACTGTCGGGTTTATAAACCCTGTTGGAGCATCTTTGAAGGCAAGCCAAATACCGAGGCCATTATCAAAATGGAGGGGGATATTTACGTCAACTACAACGGTTCCTGGGCGGCAAGAGGCAAGGAATCCAGCTGGGACGGCAACTTCACCATCACCGGAGAAAAGGGATGCCTCACCTTAGATGCCAACAACGACGTGTATTTCTATGAACATACCAAGGATGAAAGCGTGGTCATTGGAACCAAGGAGATCAAGCGGGAAAAGCTGCCCCTGGTGCAAATGGATGCCGAGGAGATGGATTACACCTTAAAGCATTTTATCCAGTGCATCGATGAGGACTTGGAACCAGAAACCACACTTGCGGACAACATCAAGAGCTTTGCCATGGTATCGGCGGGCATGAAATCGGTAGAGACCGGCCGGCTGGTAAAGGTAAGCGAGCTATTTGACTAAATAGCAGAGGAAGAATGAGTTTTACATATTTAAGAGAGGGCTTGCATTTGGTGCAGGTCCTATCTTTTTGCCTGCTGTGAATGCCCAAAAAGATAGGAAGAATAATAAAAAAAGACACGGCGGAGGAAGAAGAGAGAAAGATTTCACATTTTTTTCTATTTATAGTATAATGTATAATTAACTGGTAATGATTAAATTGCACCTATATGGACGCCTACAAGGGAAAAAGATAGTGTCTAGAATAGGAAGTACAGCATTGGACGCTAATTATGGAGGAAGTTATGCGAAAAAAATATATTGGATTGCTATGTGCCATCCTGATGGTCATCGGAATATGCGTGGGATGTGGATCGGGAGAGCCAGAGGTAACGGAAGAGGATTATTCCAGCGAAGAGCTGGACGACGCTCCTGCGCAGCAGCTCCCTAAAATTGGAGTCTCCTATGGGGCACTGACGGAATTTGATACTACCTTTATAGAGGAGCTGAAAAATCAGGCAACAGCTAACTCCTTTGACGTGATCGATAAGAACGCCAACGGCAGTGCAGAGCAACAGTCGGCAGATATCATAGAGATGCTGGAAGACGAAAACCTGGTTGCAATGGTGGTAAGTCCGGTGGATATCGACCAATTGGAAAGTGCTATGGAGCAGTGTGAGATTAAAAAAATCCCAGTGATCAACGTATTGCAGCCCATCAATGGGGTGGTCAATATGCTGATTTGCCCAGATTATTCCGAGTTAGGGATCAAAGGAGCCAAACTGTGCAATGAAGTAGTGCTGGATAACGACCTCACTTCTGCCAGCGTGTTTGCCCTCTTTGGCCCATCAGACAGCTTTATCATGCAGATGATGTACGACGGTTTTGCCCAACAGATAGGGGAATACGATACCATATCGGTAGCAGGTGTCAACCACTGTGATTATACAGAAGAGCAGGCCTATGAAATGGCAAAAGAATTTTTGAGCGAAAATAGCGCAAACATCGTCTTTACCCAGAATACCATCATCGCAAACGGCGTGGAGAAGGCGCTAGCTGAGCTGAACCAAAAGGCCTATATCATCAATATCGGTGGAGAACAAACGGTGCTGGAAAAGGTAAAGAGCAAGGAGTATTATGCCACAATGTTTGTCAGCCCCTACGAATTGGCGGAAAAGACGGTAAGCGAAATTGCAAAGGCCAACCAAGATACTTCTTATGTCTTCCCAGAATATGAATCTTTGGAGATCAATGTGGCCAGTGAATCCAGCATTGACAATTACCTGAGCCAGGGAAAGGCATATGGGGATATTTATGTGGAACCACAAGAATCGCCTGCTGCAACCCCTAGCCCATCTGCCAGCGAAAGCGCACCAGGGGCAGCTCCCAGCTCATCGGCATCTGCTCCAGCGGCAAGCGCTTCTCCTGCACAATCATAAAGAGAGGAAAGAATTCAAGACCTGTGCAAAAGGGTTGGGAAAAGGCAGAAGCTATGATATACTAATCGTAGTACAAACACCTGTAAAAGGTAGAATTTGATTTTATAACCCGAAAGGAGAAGAAGCATATGAACAAAGTAGGTATTCATTATGGATTTTGGAGTCACAACTGGAACGTTGATTACGACGCCTTAATTGAAAAGGTCTCAAGACTTGGGTTTGACGTGCTTGAGGTGGCCTCTGCTAGCTTTGTGAACTTTAGCAAAGAGAGATTGAAGGACTTAAAAAAGCGGGCGGATGACCATAATATCTCTTTTACCTATAGTGTGGGCTTGGAAAAAGAGTATGACTTAGCTTCAGATGATGAAGCGGTTCGCAGAAATGGCATTGAACATGTCAAGCGGATTTTTGATACGATGCCTATTGTAGATGCTCATATCTTTAACGGGGTCTCCTATGCTGGGTGGCAATGCATGCCCACCATGGGAATTGATATGGATGAAAAGAAGCGGAAAGAGGACATTGCCCTTGCCAGCGTCAAGGAATTGATGAAGACGGCGGAGGATAACAACGTCATTTATTGCTTTGAAGTGGTAAATCGCTTTGAGCAGTATCTGATGAACACGGCAGAAGAAGGCGTGGCCTTTGCCAAGCGTGTAGACCACCCCAATGCCAAAGTGCTGCTGGATACCTTCCATATGAATATCGAGGAAGACGACATGATCACTCCCATTAAACAGACCGGGGAGTATCTGGGCCACTTCCACATCGGCGAGAACAACAGAAAGACGCCGGGTACTGGAAAACTGCCTTGGGCGGAAATGATCGCCGCCTTGAAGGAAATCCACTATGAGGGTGCTATCGTCATGGAGCCATTTATGCTCATGGGTGGAGAGATTGCCTACGACATCAAAGTGTGGCGGGATATCAGCAGAGGTGCTTCAGAGCACGACATGGATATCTTAGCTCAAAACGCCTGCAAGTTCATCAAGGACTTACTGGCAAAATAAAAGGATACTTGAAAAGCCGCGCAACAATGGTTGGGCGGCTTTTATCATGTCCTACAATTATCAGAAATGCCGAGCAAAATAATGGGCAAGATCTGAAAAACAGAAAAAACTTACTGGCAATAGACAAGGGAAAAAGGTAAGAACTCAGTAGCTTGGGATGGCATCCGATTTCAGAACATAGTTGCGAGACAAAAGAAACATTCTAGTTTGTTGGGAGCATTTGGCGAGAGAGGTTGCAATACCCTTCTCTTGGTTTTTATGATATAATAGTTGCACAAACCCAGAAGAAGATTGCGTAGTGATGGAAAAGACATCTTATGGGCTTCTTTTTTTCATGAATTCTCTTTTTCTGGAGAAGATAGCAAAAGAGGTAATATCATGCGGAGAATAGATCAAATCACACCAGTAGATGAAAACAGCAGAAAAAATCTTTTAGAAGATCTGTTAAAGAGAAGCCCGAACAATTATGGACAGTATGAGC
>CAJJPW010000163.1 GCA_905193725.1 uncultured Eubacteriales bacterium | reverse complement strand
CTGTGGGCTCTGCTCCTCCGCCTCCTGTGGGGATGCAGCGCATCCGGCAAGGGCTGTTGCCAGCAAACTAGCGGATAGGCAAAAAGCCAATACTCCCTTTTTCAATCACTCGCCTCCTTATCCTTTGTATACGACAGTCTCCTACTCGGATCCTACGGTGTTTCACCATTGTAGTATCGCAATGGAAATACGCCTTTCATTGGATGATTTCTAATTTTTATTCTATTTTAACACATTTCAGTTCCTCCTGTCCTATCTCATTTTAGCTCTATCTCTTCGCCCCAGCGTGACGCTGGACCCATGTACGCTAATATATTTCCCGCTCCCCTCTAGTTTCCTGCCCACGGTAGCCGCGTCTGTGCTTTCCTTCTCGCCCCCAGCGTGACGCTGGACCCACTGCCGCCTATGGAATGAGGGATTGCCTAAAGCTTCTGCTCCCACGGGAGACTCTATGAGATTACCTCGCCCCCTGGCGTGTCGCTGCCAGCATGATGCTGCACCCATGTACGCTAATATATTTCCTTCTCCCCTCTAGTTTCCTACCCACGGTAGCCGCATCTGTGCTTCTCTTCTTGCTCATTCCAGCATTGTACTGCACCCACCTCCATTCATCTACTTTCTGCTTCCCTAAACTTCCCTTCCCTTGGGAGACATCTCTCAGTTTGCCTTGCCTCGCCCCGTCTGCGGGGAGAGGTGGCCCGTTAGGGCCGGAGAGGGGTATTTATACCCTCTCACCAGCTACCGAGGCAAAAAAACTTTTAGGCATTATCGCCGTTGCTCAACGTACTCGGGTGCAGCGTCTCGCTGCCCTCACCCCCAGCAGCCCTCCTCTAAGGAAAAATCCTTCTTGTAGCACATAACAATCCCCGCTTGCGATTCCACTTTTTCGTCCTCCTAGCTCTCCCTTAGGGCCAAAATTCCCCTCTCTTCTCCTATGCAAAAGCCCTGCCGTCGCACCTAGTTCGCAAACTCCACTTTAGCACACTAGAATTGACACCATACCAACATTTTATCTGCACAAAATATAATAATTTCCTTTTTCCACCTCTGGTTGTATAATAATGGTAGAGTTTAATATGTTGTAAGGAGGTCTCTCCTATGAATGTGCCTGGAGAAAAATTACTAAAGGTATCCAGTATTCTACTCATCGCCATTTCTATGCTTACTTTGATCTTCGACTGTCTTTCCGTTGTCGGCCTTGTCAAGACGATTCTCATCGTTCCAGATCTCGCCAGCACTTTTATCATCGCCTTTTTCATCAGTTTAGCGAGTGCCATCGTCCAACTCAAGGTGGGCTTTTGGGGCCTTGCCCCCATTGGCGATATCGTTAAAATTCACGCCTGTTGTAAAGGAGGCGCTGTGGTCTTGGGGATCTCCCTGTTCCTCCTCATCTTGCAGATTCTCAGGCGTTCGATGTTCTCCATCTTTTTCATCCCCCTCATCGTCTCGGCGCTCTTTTTGGCAGGGGCGCTTTGGACGCGCAATTCCCTGAGGGCCATGACTGCTGCCCACTACCCACGCAAATTGATTCATTTAGAAAAATGAAAAGTATTTTATAATCTTGAGAAAAATTATATAGTTGGCGACTATTTATTTATGAGTATACCGGAAAGAAGTTCGCTCTAGGTATGCGGTGTTTTGCATATCATTTTCTCTGGATGTTCTATCCATACGCATTCTCCCTTAATTAGCCCTCTCTTCCCTTTTCCCACCCTATATCATATTCTCTTCCGGCCGGCTCCCTCGTCCTTACGCATGTATTCATGCCGGCACGACAAGGCAGTATTTCTGATATATTTTGAGAAAGTTGTCAACAATAGAAGTAACATTCCTAGGCTTCCCCAAAAAATTTATCGTCTAGGGATATCGGAAGTGGAGAGGATGTCATGAAAGCGTTAGTAACCGGAGCCTCTTCTGGAATTGGAAGAGACATTGCAAGAGAATTGAGCAAAAAGGGATACCACCTGATCTTGGTGGCCAGAGATTTGGAAAAGCTCAGACAGGTCAAAAGCGAGATGCAAACGCCTGTGGAAACCGTCCCCATGGATATCTCAAAAGTTGAAAACTGCCGTCAGCTATATGAGAAATACCCTCAGGTTGACCTGCTTGTGAACGACGCGGGATTTGGAGATTGTGGCTATTTCACCGACACCTGTTTGGAAAAGGAACTCCAGATGATCCACACCAATATCATCGGCACTCACACGCTGACGAAATTGTATTTGAAGAACATGAAGGAACGCGATCAGGGCATCATCTTAAATGTAGCCTCACTGGTGGGCTTTCTTCCCGGGCCGCGCATGGCGACTTACTATGCCACAAAGGCGTATCTTATCCGGCTTTCCGAGGCCCTTCGAGAAGAGTTAAAAAAAGAACGCTCCCATGTGCAGATCAGCGTTCTCTGTCCTGGGCCGGTTCCCACCAATTTTAATCGAGTGGCAAACGTTCGGTTTCTCATCAAAGGGCTCAGCAGCGAATTTGTGGCCAAATACGCGGTCAATCAATTGCTCCAAGGCAAGTTTTATATCGTGCCAGGGCCCAAAGCGAAGCTGGCCAAAGCCCTCTCTAAGCTGCTGCCCACTTCTCTCACTGCCAAATGCGCCTATGCCATCCAGAAACCAGCGGATCACTAGACCTATATATGCCAATTGGCTTTCCTCCCTCCATTCACTACCCACGGAAGGCACTTTTGTGCTTTCCTTCTTGCTCATGTTGGCCAGACGCTGCACCCGTCAGCATCATGCTGGCAGCACCACACTGGCGGAAAGGGAAAACAAAAAGCGCCCCCTCAGAAGCAAAACTCTGGGGAAGCGCGTAATAGATATTGCTTAGGTTCTAAGGCCTTGCTGTCTATAGCGATAGTTCAGTCTTTTTTGCCAAAATCTCCGCCACGATTGTGCAGGCCGGGCAGTCACAGTACTTTGCGCCAGCCGCCTTGATCTCCTGCGCGTGGGCGGCAATTCCCGCAGCGGTGTCCGCTCCAAAATACTCCGCTCCCTCTTTGGATTGAGCAAAGGCAATCAGGTTGTCGATGGGCATAATGTCCGCCTCTAACTCCTCTATGTATTTTTGTGTCTCCGCCTTTTCCTTGTCAGTACCCACTGCATCTAGCCAGCGCTGTGCTGCCTGTTTGGTCTCGCTGCTGCAAGTAGGCGCATTGATTAGTTGCTTTGTCTTTTCCACGATCTCACAAATCACTTTATTTTCCATTTGCTTTACCTCCGCTTTCTTTGGGAATTTACCTTTATTGTACAACACTTCCCTCTTCCTCGCAAGCAGCATGACGCTGGCAACATGATGTTGCATCCACGTACGCTCATACATCTTTTCTCTTCCCTCCAGTTCCACATCCACGGGAGCTACTTCTCTGCGATGCCGAGGCGGAGAGGGGTTCTGTTTCACCCTCTCGCTCCCTACCGTGGGTAGTGCACTGTTGGAAACTGGGCCCCCTATTTGCGTACGTGTATGCAACGTCTCGTTGCCTCCCGTGGGACCGAAGCTTTAGGCAACCTCGCCCTAGCTAAGCGGCATTGGGTCCAGCGTCACGCTGGGGGGATTAAGAAATTTCGTCAATGTACACCAAATCCTCCTGTTGAGCCGCCTCCTGAGCCATCAAAAACAGCTCCAGATCCTGCTCAAAAAATCCGTCCAGCGTCATCCCATGATTCACCATCATCAGATGCGCCATCTTGCATAGACTGGTTATTGCGGCTCCACAATCTCCACCCCGCCCGTTGCCGTCCTTTTGAGCGGTGTGCCGAGAAAAGCCGATGTGAGCGTCAAATCCACTTCCCGATAAATGTCCATCATCTCCTCAAAATCCATGTGGTTATACACCTTTTCCTCTGGAATTTGAAACACATTTGAGATGAATCTGGCTCGCTCCATGGAAATCTCCTTATTCATATTTTCCTTGTCCTTCACTTCGGATACCTTTTGCGCCACCTGCAGCAGCGACATCCAGTCCCGCAGCGTCCACTTGTCTTTCACATATTCCTTTCCGTCAATGGTGATCTTGATCTCTCTCATAGTAGATCCTCCTTCTTCCTTTCCATTTGTCCCGGCGTTCGGGCAGCAGCCGAGTTTCCTCTCCGGCCCCAGGCTGGCTTCCACAGGATATCCCTTGTGCTGCATCTGCCTTTGCCTCCCCGCCTTTTTTCTTCGCTATATAAAATCCGCTGCCGCCTCCCAGCAACAGCTTTGATGTGCTCTCCCATTCATCGCTTCTCTCGCAGGGTACAAAACGATGTCCTTTCCAAAGCAGATTGCCATGGCTAGGGCTCCGAAGAGCCCCCGGTCCCCTGGCAACATCTGTTATGCCCCTGCTTTGGCTCCACTGATGTTGGAAATACCCGCATTGCTTCCGCCTGTTACGTACAGACGCACCAGGTAGTCCCCACCCGCCTGCAAACCGGTGAGTGTGGCGCTGGAGTCCGCTGCGGTCTTGTTGTCTACCGTGATCCACTCCGCCCCTTGGGAAACCTGAATGGCTACATTGCTGGCGCCTGTTGCCGCCGTCCAAGCCAGTGAGATCTCCCCAGAGGAAGAACCGTCCGTCGCCGCTAGGTCAGATACCGGCGTAACCTGGCTCTGGTAGTCGCCAATGCTGAAGTTTGGAGAGGAAAACCATCCGTTTACATCCGAAGTGAGCTCCTCCAGCGACAATGTGTTTTTGGGATCGTCGCTGTTTAAAATGTGCCGCTTGTGGCTGTCAGAGACCCGGTTCATGCCAGTGTGCATGATCTGCTTGCCCTGATAGGTGATGCCCGCACTGCTCTTGGTGGCATATTCCTCCTGTTGCTTGGCAAACTTGCCTTTCAGGATCCAGACAAATTGGTATGTGCCATTGGATTTCTGAGAGCGGAAGCCCACTGCCACTTCGGGTGGGTTGTCCGCCGCGCCTTCCACGATCATACCATACTCGTCCCTTTGAAGACCCATCAGGTCTGCATAGTGCTCGGGCAACAGATCTGCCACCGTGATGGTGGTCTGTACCGCTCCATCTGCAGAAAAGCTCTCGTAAGCGCTGTCATCAGCGTCGTAAGAGGCCGACTGTGTGTTGGGGTTGTAGGAAATCGCGTTTACCCC
>CAJJPW010000162.1 GCA_905193725.1 uncultured Eubacteriales bacterium | reverse complement strand
CTTTATCAGGGCGTTACACTTGGAGGAACAGGCAAGGAGCAGGGTAAGAGACATCCTACTCTTGGAGATAATATTATGGTAGGAGCACTGTCAGAGCAGCAGCTTTCAGCGGTCACGCTGGCCAACCAACCCTTTTTTATTTTTACGCTGCTGACGCTTGGACTGGCAGGAGGGTGTACCGTATTAGTTTCACAATATTGGGGAAAAAGGGATATTGCAAGTATACAGAAGGTATTTGCGATTGCCATTAAAATCGCTTTGCTCTTTTCTGCGATCTGTGCGGCGGCAATTTTACTGTTTCCAAGGCAGATTATGGGCATTTTTACCAGCGATCCTGTGCTGATCGACTACGGGGTGAGCTATCTGAATATTGTTGGATATTCCTATCTCTTATACGGCATTTCCAACACCTTTGTCATCGCCATGCGGAGTGTAGAAAATGTAAAGATCGCTCTTATCGTATACGGCTCTTCTTTTTTGGTCAACGTGTTTTTCAACTGGGTCTTTATCTTTGGAAAGTTGGGAGCGCCGGCCATGGGAGCAGCGGGTGCGGCGGTGGGCACGCTGATTGCCAGAAGCTGCGAGTTCCTCATGGTGATGATTTATATTTTCCGCATTGAAAAGAAGGTACAGTTTCGCTGGAAACATCTGGTCTCTCACGACAAAACACTGTTTCGAGATTTTGTAAAATACAGTATTCCGGTGGTGCTCAACGAGCTAATCTGGTCGCTGGCCATCTCCACGCAGCTGATTATTTTAGAAAAGCTGGGTTCAGATGTGGTGGCTGCCAGCAGTATCGCTTCCACCATGCAACAGGTCTCTAATGTACTGCTAATGGGGGTAGCCAATGCGGCAGGCGTGGTAATTGGCAAACTCATCGGCTCGGGGCAGGAAGATACCGCGAGAAAAGCGGCGTTTTCGATTAATCTGTGTTCGGTGGCCATTGGACTGGTGTGTGGGCTGCTGCTCATCTCTCTCAAAGACGTGATCATCTCCATCTACAATATCCCTGACCACACCAAATGGATGGCCTCCTCCTTTATGCTATGGTGTGGACTGATGACGTTCTTCATGTCCATTTCTCTCACTAATGTGATTGGGATTTTCCGAGGTGGGGGAGATACTAAATACGCTCTATATGTGGATTTACTGACGCTATGGTGCTTCAGTTTGCCATTGGGATTTTTGGCGAAATTCATTCCAGGAATCTCGCCTCTTATCGTGTACATGCTACTTCGCTCGGATGAAATTCTCAAGTTGGTGCTGTGTCTATTCCGACTCAAAAGCGGCAAATGGCTTTCTAATGTCACCAGGGAAAAGGCGACGCTACAGATAGAATAAGGATATAAAAAGGTAGCCCAAACATGAAATGAACTCAAAAAGTTAGGCCAAATATAGAAAAATGGCTAAGTAGAAGGAAGGGCTTGTAGCCTGTGAATAGCAGGAAGCAAGCCCTTCTGCTATGCCTAAATGAATGGAGAGAGTGCTTACTACTGCCTTCCTCTTGTTGTAAGAGAGGTGTTTTTTGAATTCCGATTGGATATAGATAGATTGTTTGGCACTCCTTAGGGCCGATTTATACCACGCGTAATTCCAACAAATTTTTGCAGGAGGAGGTTAATATAGAGGTAAAAAACACGACAGGAGGATTCTCATATGGAAGAACAAATGCATAAGTACATGTCCTATTTAAAGCAGGAAGAAAAGAGCGCGGCGAGCTGCCGGCAGTATCGGCGGGATATAGAGAGATTCCTCCAATATGCTGGTTCTAGAGAATGGACCAAAGAATTGATCCTTACATATAAAGAATCGCTGCGGGCTGAATATACAGCTACAACTGTCAATACCAAACTGGCAGCCCTAAACGGCTTTTTTTCATTTATTGGGCGGGAAGATTTGCGCGTCAAACGTCTGCGAGTGCAGAAACGGCCGTTCCTCTCCCGAGAAAAGGAACTGACCAAAGTAGAATATTTGAGACTGATAGAAACTTCAAAGCGTCGGGGCAATGAAAAACTCCGGTTGATTTTGGAAACTATCTGCAGTACAGGAATACGGGTATCGGAGCTGCAGTATATTACTGTGGAATCGGTGCGTCAGGGCGAAGCAGTCATCACCCTCAAAGGAAAAACGAGGATTGTTTTTATTAACGGGAAGTTAAGAAAAACCCTCAGAGAGTACCTGAGAAAAGAGAGGATAACTGCAGGCCCGGTGTTTATAACGAGGAACGGGAATCCCCTGGACCGCTCGAATATCTGGAAGATGATGAAGGCTTTGTGTCAGGATGCAGGAGTAGAACAAGGAAAGGTGTTTCCGCATAATCTACGACATTTATTCGCCCGCTGCTTTTATGCTATGGACAAGGACATTGCGAAACTGGCGGATGTATTGGGACACAGCAGCATCAACACGACCCGTATCTATATTATGTCATCAGGGTATGAACATCGCAGATGTATGGATGCCTTGGGGCTTGTAGTATGAATGACAGGAAAAACAAAAAACCACATAACAGTGGTTATGTGGTAAAGAAGTAGAGGTATGGGAAAATCCCTTTTATTTTGAAAATAATGCATATCGGACTGGTGGGATTTGATTGCAAGATAAAAAATAGGAAGATGTCCGATTAAAAATATGGAATTCGATGAGGTAGGAGGGATCATGCAGTTAAAGCTAACAACAGATTATGCTGTCCGTACTTTGTTGTATTTGGCGAAAAACAATGGAAGAATGGTATCGTCTGCAGAAATAGCAGGGGCTATGCACATATCCAGAAAATATCTTATGAAGGTATGCAGCATTATGCGTGATGCCGGTATTGTACTAGCTTCTCCGGGAACAGACGGAGGATATAGTCTGGCAAAATTGCCAGAAGAGATACGGCTCTACGACGTTGTCCGGGCGATGGAAACTACTATTCAGCTCAACCGATGTCTGGAAGAAGATGGATATTGTAACCGGGAAGCGACGGATTACTGCACAGTGCACAAATGTTATGCTGTTATGCAGCGAAAGTGGGAGAATTTTTTGAAGGGGATTTCCATAGCGGATCTAGTGGGCGACTTGAGCGAAGGAGAAATAGAACGGCGGATTGCAAATGGTAATTCTCAAAATAAGTAGACGAAAAAAGGAAACAGATAATTGTAAAAAGAGAAAAGCATACGGGACAAGATAAAGCGCAGATATGCGAAACGGAGGCAAAACAGTATGGTCGAAACGGTAGAACAGTATTTAAAGGGATTGAAGTTTAAAAAACGGATCTTTGGCGGGGTAGACGAAGAGAGCGTATTGGTACACATCAAAAAGATTTGCGACCTGTACCATGAGGCGCAGAAAGAAGAGCAAAAAAAGCTGGAAACCAGCCAGGAGGAATTGCACAAGGCGAAGGATGCGTTTCAGGGTTCTCAGGAGGAACTGGAAAAGAAAAAGACAGCGTATGCGGATTTGCAGACAGAACTGGCCAAAGCCCAGCAGAGCATCCGGGCGCTGAGAGAAGAACGGGAGCAGGCAAAGAAGGAACAGGAAACTGCTTTGGAGATGAAGGCTCAGCACGAACGTGAATACAGGGAATTTCACGATATCATGGAGACCATTCAGAATGTGAAGAAGGAGGCCATCGTCAAAGCGCAGATAGAAGCGGCGAAAGAGGCCACCAGGCTGCGGAGCGAGATGATGGCAAAGGTCGAGGAAAAACGCCGGGAAGCAGAGACGGAGATATACCGTTTGCAGCAGGAAATTAACCAGCTGCAGCAGCATCGGGATGCAATGCAGCATATCGTGAAGACAGAAACCGAGAGCTTTGTGGCCCGGATCCGGCAGATGGAAAGCAGCCTGGAGGCATTAAAGGGACAAGCGGAAACCCTGGGGGATATGGAACCGGCAAAAGGAGAGTTTACTGCACTCCGAGGCAATAAAAGCGGAGGGACTTTACATGTCGGATAACGGCGTGTCAGATCACGACGCGCTGGAAAAACGCCTGCGAACCCTGCGAAAGCGAAAAAACTGGTGGGGGCTGATCCGGAGCCTGGCAATCACCGGGGCGGCAATCTATCTGCTGTTTGGGGTCCTGTTCGGGATAGCGGTAGTGCAGGGAGATTCCATGACGCCGGCAGTGCGGGATGGAGATATTGTCCTCTTCTGGCGGCTGGGCGGAGACTACGGCCTGGGAGACATCGTGCTGATCCGCACGGAAGGCCGGGAGGATTATGTGAAACGCATCTGTGCGCTGCCGGGGGAAACCGTGGAAATAGATGAACAGGAGGGCCGGCTGCTGGTAAATGGGGAACCGGCAATCGAGCCATATATATACAGTGAAACACATGGGAAAACGGGAGTTGCCTACCCCCTGACGCTGGGCGAAGACGAATATTTCTGCCTGGGGGATAACCGGGGCAATTCCATGGACAGCCGCAATTATGGCGCCATATCGGGAGAGGAAATCGACGGGAAGGCGCTGGCGGTTTTTCGTCTTTTTGAATAGGCGTTGAGAAACAGGAGGGAACAGACATGGGAAATGTACAAAGGAAAGGTTGGAAAGTGACAGGGGCTATTCTGCTGGCTGTTCTCATCCTGGCGGGATTGATTGTGCCTACGCTGGCGGCAATGGACTGGAGCCAGACCATCCAGAGCTTTGAGGGCAGCTCCCCCATATATACCGGCACTGTTGTGCAGGGAACGGAAAAGGAAGAACTGGGGCTTCCAGAGAGCTTGGAAGCAAAGCTGGAAGATGGAGAGACGGCACAGGTGCCGGTGACCTGGGAAGGCGAATATGACGGGAATACCCCCGGAACCTATACACTGACGGCAGAGTTTTCGGGATATACCTATGCTGCGGCGCATCCCTACGCCGTCGTGACGGTGGAAGCCCAGCAAACATCCCATCCAAATAAGGTAGGAGCTTCGCCGCAGACGATCTACCCAACGCTGGATAAGGGAGACGCCTACCTGGAGCAGTTCGAGGTGACGAAGGTAGTAGACGGGACGGCGGATTTCGATACCTCCGACGACCCGAACAATATGTACTACAAGAACGCGGTGGGCAACGACGAGAACGACCATAACGGGATTGTGCGGTCCTTTGACAATATCACCTACGACATCGA
>CAJJPW010000161.1 GCA_905193725.1 uncultured Eubacteriales bacterium | reverse complement strand
GTAGCCGAAGTGCCTCTGGGCAAGCTGATCGAAGGGGCCATTGGGCAGATACAGGCCCTCCTTTGACGCCCTCTTTCCCTGCCGCTCCAAACCCCATCCGTATGCTTCTTTCACCCAGCAAATGGCCCGCACTCTCTTCCTCCATTTGACAGATTTTCTTTTCCCTGCTACACTAGAAATTGGTAAACCGAAGTTTACCCGCTGAATTTGAGATTCGGCAACCGTTTCCCAAAGGGAACTGGGATAGAGGCATAAAATGATATCTCTATTGTCTGCCGCAAAAGGATAGCAGATGAAATGTGAAAGGCTGAAACTCGGCGTGGGATGCAGTCTCCGTGAGATGTGCAGGATGAAAAGCACACTCCATATGCAGGGCTGAAGACTCCAGTTGGGCTGCGAGCATCACATAGCGGCCTTGGGCATCATCTTCCAAGGGTCACAGGGCTTTCCCCCAGATGGCAGTAGATATCAGATCGTCTGGGAACTCCCCAGCGCATACCTGCCCTATCTCCATCACAATGAAAAGTTCGTATCGAATTTGCCAGGAAGGCATGGGCTTTTTGAAAAGAGCCTCTGTCTTTTTTATGTTTTATGGAGGAAAATATGAAATCAAAACCATTGACAAAGAATATCGTACTCTCCGGTCTATTTTTGGCGCTGTGTCTGCTGCTGCCCTTTTTGACCGGCCAAATCCCCACCATCGGCAGCGCCCTTTCCCCTATGCACATTCCCGTACTCCTTTGCGGCTTTGTGTGTGGTTGGCCTTACGGCCTCATCGTAGGGCTGATCGCTCCGCCCCTTCGGTTTGCCCTGTTTGGCATGCCACCTCTATTTCCCACCGGCGTTGCCATGATGTTTGAGCTGGCCACCTATGGGTTCGTCAGCGGTCTGCTGTACAAGGTATTCCCCAAGAAGATCGGCTACACCTTTCTCAGCCTGGTGCTGGCCATGCTGGCCGGTCGCGTGATCTGGGGCATAGTTACCTACATTCTCACCGGCCTAAGCGGCGGAGAATTCACCTTTGCTATGTTCCTCAGCGGCGCGTTTGTCACCGCCCTGCCCGGCATCATCTGCCATCTGATCCTAGTGCCTCTTGTGGTGTGCTCCCTGCAAAAGGCCAAACTCATCGCCTATGAACAGCCTGTCTGATGTGATTCGGGAGCACGCCTCCCGCTACCCGCTGATGCAGCCCTGCGATGCGGTGAAGCTGGTCTATCAAAGTGAATTCGGCGGTGGCCATCTGATCTCCCACCCCTCTGACAGCATGGAGCGTTTGGAGAGGGAATATCAGGCCGTATTACAGACACACACGGCCTCTCCCTCTCCCTACATTGAGTCCATTGGGGGCGGCATCTCCCGGGTACACCTAGGGGGATGGCAACATTCCCTTTCCCTGCTCAACCGCCTTTTTGTCTGCTCTGCCTCTCAAACCCAAGGCAGCGGAGATCGCTTTGCCCAAAAGCTGCAACTTCTCGCCTCTCTGGCAGAGGAGGGCATCTTTTGCTTTTCCCCCAAGGAGCTGGAGGAATACCTCGCCCAGTACCGAGCGGCAGGATGCCCTGCGGTCAGCCACAGCCCGATCTATCGGGCGGCATATCACCCTGCTTACCGGATCGTAGAGGAGCGCTACTTACCCCTTTTGCCTGCCCTCGCCCAGATGGAAAGGCTGCTCAGACAGAAAAATGCCATCAACGTGGCCATAGACGGCTGTGCCGCGGCGGGCAAGACCACAGCCGCTCAGCTGATCTCCCAGCTCTTTCATTGCACCATCGTGCACATGGACGACTTCTTTCTCCCCCCATCTTTGCGCACTCCCGCCCGTCTGGAAGAGCCTGGTGGAAACATTCACTACGAGCGATTTGAACAGCAGGTGGTTCCTGGGCTCATATCCCGTCAGGCATTTTCCTATCCGCCCTACTGCTGCGCCACAGGGGCGTATTTGCCCCAGCGAGATTGCCCTGCCGCTGAAATTACCCTAGTAGAGGGTTGCTATAGCCTTCATCCCCGCTGGTCAGAAGTCTTTGACTACAAACTCTTTTTGGAGATTGACCCCGAGCTGCAAACACAGCGCATCTTAGCCCGCAATGGGAAGGACATGCTCCAGCGCTTTGTAGAGCTTTGGATTCCCCTGGAGAACCAGTACTTTTCCGCTTTTCACATCCCCCAAAGCTGTGATATCGTCCTCAACCTCCCCGGAACGATCCCCCTCGGCATGTCATCCCTCCACGAAAAATGATCTTCAACATGGGCCAACGCTCTATTGTCCAGCTGACAATATAGTTAATTTATGGTATCATTTATTTCATAAAAGCCAAAGTTGCAAGGTTTGGCAGTTTGCCACTCCTCACGGGGTGGATTGTACTTATGAGCCCTCGTTCAGCACCCATAGTCTAAAAAAGAGTGTAACATCCGCTGCTTGCGAGATGTAGCGGTGTTTTTAGAACACTAGGTACAGCCTACCAGCTTCACAGAAAGGATAACAATGATGCAAGAAATTAAAATAGAAGAAAGGTCTTCCCTATTGATAGAACAGTTACTTGAGGTATGGGAAAAGTCAGTAAAGGCCACCCATTTATTTTTATCCAATGCGGAAATCCAGGATATCAAAAAGTATGTACCCACAGCATTGATGTCCGTTTCCCATTTAATCGTCGAAACAAATTCGGACGGTATTCCCGTTGGGTTTATGGGAATTGAGGATAGGAAACTGGAAATGTTGTTTTTAGCACCCAATGAACGTGGCAAAGGCCTAGGTAGAAAATTAATGAAATATGGCATTGCAAAGTACTCTGTAAAGGAACTGGTGGTCAATGAACAAAACCCGCAGGCCAGGGGATTTTATGAACATATGGGATTTACAGTTTGTAAGAGATCAGAGTTTGATGAGCAGGGAAATCCTTATCCTATTTTATTTATGGAAAGAAAATAGGATCATACCTCTGCATACCGCTTATTTGAAGATGGTCATCTTTGCGATTCGCTGCCTTATTTTAAGAGAAAAAGCTCGTGATTTACGGGCAAGAAAAACTCTATTGAAAATTGGTAAGACTCTCATTTAGGCAGAGTGGATCCCATTCATTATCGCAGCTGGACTAACTACCATTAGCATGAATTGCTTTCCACTTTCAGAAGTTGCCAAAAATGTTTCTCCCTTACAGCACCATTTTCTATCTAGCCAGGTTGCCCTTTATGCTGTCTTTTTTTGCACATACGAAAACCTCTCTCCCCTTTCAAAATTTTCTCCAAATAAGAACACCGGCCTCCCAAGGAAGCCGGCATTTCAGTCATCTATTATACTCTTTGTCTCTTAATTAAAATCACTGCACCCACAAGACCACCTGCGCTTAACAACAGAAGAAAGATCCAAATCCCTAAATTTCTGGGGTCGTTAGTTTTGGGTACTGCCACGTGTTCATCGGCTTCTCCCTGCCCTGTCTGATCCTGGTCTGTCTGTTCTCCTAAAGCTGCAATCACTGTCTGTTCCTTTGTAATCTCCTGTGTTAGCTCCTTATCCTTAAAGTAGCTGCCACACTCCTGACAATACCAGTAGGCAATGTTCCCCGGCTGGGTAGCTGTCGCCTCTTTTGGGGGCACTTCTATGATTGCATGTCTCAATGGCGATATCTCTATCCTGGAAATCTTTTGGCTCCCTTCTCGATCTCCAAAATTCTGGTTGCATTGGCTACAGTGCCAATATTCTACCGTGCCCCCTTGCTCACAGGTAGCCGCCTTTGCCGGATAATACACCATGCTATGGCTTGCCAGCTGTCCACTTGTAAACGTAGCCGTTCCTGCCTTGCCACACGCGCAGGAATAGTAATATTGGGCTGGGCTAGTACAGGTTGCATCGCTGGCCAGGTAATCCTCATCTGCTACTTTTTGATCATAGGCATGTGGAGCATAGCCATCTTTTTGGCTGTTATCCCCAACCGTGCAGTCTGATGCCGTGCACTCGTGCCAGTGGTGGGTGCCATTGCCAGACCACTCATTAGACCAGCTGTGGCGGTGCTGGAAGAACAGCTCCAGGTATCCATTGGCGTTCGTGCGCACACCGTGCCCTTCATCCGATGTGATGTACTGTACTGCTGACTCGTAATAATTGGTGGTATCCTCCGTGGCAGAAATCTGAACAGGAGTGTCCTTTGTGGGTTGGTAAAATTGGCTTGTCTTGATGCCAATTTTCGCGCCAGCGGCCATTCCATCGCCTAACACGATCTTATTCGGCAGTCCTCCCGAATAGAAATTGCTTGCACTGCCTTTGGCGGTGTTATCCGAGATCACCAGCCCGCCAGACATCTGGACACTTCCAATAAAAATGTAGATGCCGCCTCCATCGCTCTCCGATTGATTGCCAGTAATCTTTCCAGTGGCCAGTTCCACCAAATCCGCATTGTTGTTTAAATTGATGTAGATACCGCCTCCACTTCCCTTCGCCGTGTTGCCGGAAATCTCTCCACTTTCCATGATGAAATCCGCAGCGCCGGGCACATAGACGCCACCTCCGTGGCCACCTGCCTTATTCCCTGTAATAGCAGCGCTTCCAGACATGGTGAAATCCCCATTGCTCATATACACGCCGCCACCTTCAGAAGATTGGGCAGTATTTTCCAATATCCTGCCGCCGGACATGGTGAGAGTGCTGCTAACATCCACATAAAAGCCACCGCCACGAATCGAGGCAGTATTATTCGATACTTCCCCATTGGTCATGGTGAATTCGGTGTACCAATCCATGTGCACCCCTGCGCCTATTGGAGCAGAATTGTCAGTAATCAAACCCCCATCCATTTCAAATATAGCGTCTCTCATTTTTAGATATACGCCTCCGCCTCTGTTCGCACCCCGGATAATACGGACCTGTCTTAACGGATGCAGCGGAAGCACCCTGGTTTTCACCTTTCCCTTTTCTCCCACATAGATGCCGCCGCCATATTCTGCATTGCCTCCTGTTAGTTTTCCGCTGTTTGCGCCACTGCCATCCTCCAGTATCAGCGTGCCCTCCACTGTGATGACACTTCCACTGCCAGTTCCTGTCAGTGTAAAACCATTCAGGTCCAGCGTCACTTCTGTATTGGCCGGAATTATCAAGTCATTTTTCAGTGTGA
>CAJJPW010000160.1 GCA_905193725.1 uncultured Eubacteriales bacterium | reverse complement strand
AGGCAAGGGAGCTGCTGACCAGCCGGCAGGAACTTGGCCAGGTATATTTGGCCGTGAAAAAAATAAGTATAGAACAGTTCAGTGGAAAAGCGGACGCGATACAGCGGATTGCAGGGCTGCTTCCCAAGCTGGAATTGAAAAAAATTTGGTTTGGCCTACAGGTATTCACAGAGCTTGCATTGATTGAATGGGAAAAAAGTGATAAAATAAAAATTACGATGTTAGATCATGGCAAAAAGATCGATTTGCACAGCAGCGAATTGATCCGCGGACTGGAAAAATTGACAGAGTTGAGGTAGTAACTATGGATTTGAGAGGAAAAATCAGAAATATTAGCAACTTTCCCAAAGAGGGCGTTGAATTTAAAGACATCACCACATTGTTAAAGGATGGAGAAGCTTTTGCCTATTTGGTAGATCAAATGGTAGGAGCGCTCAAGGGAAAGGAAGTGGATGCCATTCTAGGACCAGAGGCGCGGGGATTTGTGTTTGGCGCCCCTGTGGCATATGCCATGAAAAAGGGATTTGTGCCCATTCGCAAAGATGGGAAGCTCCCTGCGGAGACGGTGAAAAAGACATATGACCTAGAATATGGACATAATATTGTGGAAATCCATAAAGACGCTATTCAGCCTGGCATGAAAGTGGTGATTATAGACGACTTGTTGGCAACTGGCGGTACCGCTAAGGCCACCTGTGAATTGGTGGAGGAGATGGGCGGTCAAGTAGTTGGATTGGTGTTTGCCATTGAACTGGCATTTTTAGGAGGACGTAAGACCTTAGAAGGGTATGACATTGACACATTTATCGTGTTCTGATAGAGTGTAGAGAAGTTGAGCAGCGCCGGGGAAGGGTTTTAGGAGATATTTTGGCTTAGGTGGCAGGTATGCAGGATTTTTATAAGGAATTTATAACGAAATATCCACAATATGATAAGAAACCTATGATCCAAAAGGCTTTTCAAATTGCAGAACAAGCCCATGAGGGACAACTGCGCAAATCTGGCGAGCCATATGTAACCCATCCTGTGCAGGTGGCCTATATCCTGGCGGAATTAGGACTGGACGAAACCAGTATCATTGCGGGCATTTTGCACGATGTGATCGAGGATACCGACTACACTACGGAACAAATTCGTGAGCTGTTTGGCCCAGAGGTCACCAAATTAGTAGATGGGGTTACCAAACTGAGCAAATTTGACTTCCAGACTAAAGAAGAACAGCAGGCAGAGAGTTTGAGAAAGATGTTTCTGGCGATGGCCAGCGACATTCGGGTGGTGATCATCAAACTGGCAGACCGTTTGCACAATATGCGGACGCTCAAATACCAGCCACCGGAGAAACAAAAGGAAAAGGCTAGAGAGACGCTGGAGATCTATGCACCGCTTGCCCATAGGCTGGGGATTAATGCGATCAAGTGGGAGTTGGAAGATCTTTCGCTGAAGTACTTAGACCACGACGCCTATATGGATATTGCTGCAAAAATCAGCAGTACCCGCAAGGAGAGAGAGGAAGAAACCCAAAAAGTCATCGACACACTGCGCAAAAAGTTCGATTCTATGAATTTGGATGTGGTGATTGAGGGCAGAGCCAAGCACATTTACAGCATCTATCGCAAAATGAAGACCAAATTCAAATCCTTTGAAGAGGTGTTTGACCTCATTGCGGTGCGCATTATCGTAAACACCGTTAGAGATTGTTATGCTGCCTTAGGTGTGGTTCATACGATGTGGAAACCTTTACCCATGCGGTTTAAGGACTATATTGCTGTCCCGAAGGAAAATGTGTATCAATCGCTTCATACGACTGTATTGGGAGAAGATGGACGGCCTTTTGAAGTGCAAATAAGAACCCATGAAATGCACAAAATTGCGGAATACGGCATTGCTGCCCACTGGAAATACAAAGAGGGCATCAAAAACGATGAGGTCTATCCTAAACTGGATTGGCTCAAAGAGCTGACCGAGTGGCAGACAGATTTAAAGGACTCTAAGGAGTTTGTGGAATCCCTCAAGATCGATTTTTTCAGCGACAATGTGTTTGTGTTTACTCCTAAAGGGGATGTGAAGACGTTTGTGAAGGGCTCCACTCCTTTGGACTTTGCCTACAGCATTCACAGTGATATAGGAAATCACTGTGTGGGCGCGAAGATCAACGGAAAGATTGTGCCGCTGGACTATGAGCTTAAAACGGGAGACGTGGTGGCGATTTTGACGTCTGCTGCCCACAAAGGACCTAGCAGAGATTGGCTAAAGATTGTCAAAACTACTCAGGCCAGAAATAAGATCCGCCAGTGGTTTAAAAAGGAACTCAAAGAGGAGAACATCATTAAAGGGAAAGACATGCTGGAAAAAGAGGCAAAACGCCTCGGTTATAACCTCTTTGAATTGATGAAAAACAAGAAGGTCAAAGACATTTTCAGCAAGTTCACCATACAGTCCATCGACGACTTATATGCGGCAGTTGGCTATGGCGGTATCACAACTAACCAAGTGCTGTTTAAACTCATCGAGCAGTACAAGGCAGATCACCATATTGTGGACGCCAAAGAGGAAGTTCACAAGACGGCGGCAGAAAAAGAGGGAAACAAGGCGAACCATGATGCTGTCATCGTCAAGGGACAGGGAGATATGGTTGTACGGTTTGCCAAGTGCTGTAACCCTGTACCAGGGGATAAAATTATCGGGTATATTACCAGAGGCCGAGGCGTTTCGGTGCACCGAGCCGACTGCCGAAATATTAATGATATTGACTTTGAGGCAGATCGGAGAATCGAAGTGGCTTGGAGTAACGATGAAAACTCCACCTACATGGTAGAGCTGGAGATTAAGTCCATCGATAGGCCCAAGCTTCTGATGGAGATCTCTCAAGTGCTATATTCCAGCGGATATAACATCATTGCTCTTAACGTGCGCACTGGCAAAAATTTAGGGGCGGTGATCACTGTGCGCATTGAAATCTCGGATGTGAAGGAGATCAACCAGCTCATTAGCAAACTGCAAAATATCAGTGGGGTATCCGAGGTCTTTCGGGTCAACTACTAGTTATGAGCAAGTAGGAAGCAAGATTTTCATAGCAATCAGGCTGGAAGCAAGAGTAAAGAGGATTTGGATCGGTGGAAGACCAGTAGTACGTATGTGAAAAACTCTCAGAAGTATTGTTGGCAACAGTTGAGTTAGCATAGAAGTTTTGACTAGCAGGAAATAGAGAATGCGACCAGGGATTTTGACTGGAGCATAAAGAAAATAGAGTGAAATTGAGACGTAAAAGATTCAGAAATGGAGTGTTTATGAGGGCAGTTATCCAGCGAGTGAAAAAAGCCAGTGTATCTGTAAAGGGAGAAATGACCAGTGAAATCGGCAAGGGTTTGCTGGTTTTTTTGGCTACAGAACAGGGAGATGAGCAAAGCGACATCTCCTATATGGTGGAGAAAACGGTAAATCTGAGAATTTTTGAGGACGACCAGGGAAAAATGAACTTATCGGTTAAGGACGTTGGTGGGGAGATCTTAGTGGTTTCCCAGTTTACGCTGATGGGTGACTGTAGGAAGGGGAGAAGGCCGAGCTTTGTACGGGCAGGAGCGCCCAGCGAGGCGAAGACGATGTATGATAGGGCGGTAGAGGCGTTCCAAAGGCAGCCGGTCCCCATCCAAACGGGGGTATTTCAGGCTGAGATGGAAGTAGAGCTCATCAACGACGGCCCGGTAACGCTGCTGATAGACAGTAAAAAGGCGTTTTAGAGGGGTGCAGGGAAGCGCGACATTTTATCTGGAGCACTTGCTCGCTCTTATTTTAGACCATGAATGATCAGAAGAAATTTGCAAAGAGGTGTAGATATGTTACAAGTAATTGGTATGGCAGTGGGAAGAATGGGCGCAAACGCATATATCGTATATGAAAAAGATCGCTATGACGCGATCATCATTGATCCAGGCGATGAAGCGGATCGTCTGAAAGGAGAGCTGGATAAGCGAGGCCTAAATCTAGCGGCGATCTTGTTCACCCACGGCCATTTTGACCACATCGGGGCGGCAGGCAGGCTAAAACAGCAATTTGCCTGTGATTACTACATTCACCAGTTGGATGGAGAGATGTTGACGGACAGCATGAAAAACCTGTCTGCCATGGTGTATTTGGATATTGCCACCACCCCGGCGGAGCACTTGCTACAAGACGGTCAGGTGCTGCACCTTGCGGGGATGGAGATCAAAGTGCTGCACACACCAGGTCACACAAAAGGCGGTGTGTGCTATTTGATAGAAGATTGCCTGTTTTCAGGAGATACTCTGTTTGCGGGATCAGTGGGCCGTACAGACTTTCCAGATGGGAGCATGACGGAGCTGGTAAATTCTATCCGTGGCAAACTCTTTTGTCTGGATGACGCCACAAAGGTATATCCTGGGCATATGTCTACTACCACCATCGGGGAGGAAAAGCAAAGTAATCCCTTTGTCTAATGAAAACTATGGTGAAATTACAGACGAATCAAGAGAAACTGAAAAACGAACTGGCAGATGTGGTGAGAATCTTTTTTCCGGAAAAGGTGGAATGGGAAGAGGAAAAAGGGATAGAGCAAGCGCCTTTCCAGGGTTGGCATTTCGTACACATAAGGGAAGAGGCGACGAAAACTGACCAAATTACCTGCTACCAGAAGGGACATTTGGCCTTCCAGAAGAACTATGAATTTCCACTGCTAGATGAGCTTCCCTTAAGACCGGAGAAAAAGAAAAAATATACTGCCAAAATGGCCATGACAAAGGCGCTCAAGGAGATCACTGGATTTTGCCCTCCCTGGGGAGGACTTACCGGCATTCGCCCCACCAAACTGGCCAGAGAGCTGACCCAATCCCTTGGTCTAGAAAGGGCAAGACGGCTCTTTTTAGATTTTTTTGAGGTGAGCCAGGAAAAGACAGCGCTGGCATTTCAAATCGCCCATCATCAGATAGAGGTGATAGACAGCATCGCGCCAGAGGATGTGGACATCTATATTTCCATACCCTTTTGTGTGGGGCGGTGCTGTTACTGTTCCTTTCCGTCAAATGACATGGAAAAGCTGGGAGAGGGCCGGCAAATAGAATTCTTAGACGCTCTGGAGTGGGAGATAGAGGCGTGTCGGGAGCTGTGGGAAACAAGAAATCTTCGCTGCGTGTACATTGGAGGGGGAACACCTACT
>CAJJPW010000159.1 GCA_905193725.1 uncultured Eubacteriales bacterium | reverse complement strand
CCGGGGGTTACTTACGGAAATGCGCTGGCACAGCTGGGGGCCCAGAGGATGCAGGGATACGGAGATATAGACCTCTCTACCGGCGAGCAAAAGCTCAATGCCTATCTCAATTACGCAGGTCAGGCCATTTCCCAGGCAAACGACGACAGAGCGTATGCCTATGCGGCGTACCGGGATTTGTTAAACGACCAGTTATATCAGAACGAGCTTTTGTACAACCAGGCACAGATTGCCGCCCAGTATGGGGATTACAACAAGCTCAAGGCTCTGGGGATCAAGCCCAAAGTCTAGTCTGAGAAGGATAATAGGATAGCAATGGGAAGGAGGAAAAGCGGATGGCCAGCGACAAGCAGGATACCCGGAGCAAATGGCAGAAGGAATACGAAAAAAGGGTTTATGAGACTTCAAACAGCGTTTCCAACTTAATCGATCAATCTAAAAAAGAGACCAATACCCAGATTGAAGAGATAGCAGATGCCCAGAAGAAGGCGTTGGACGATCAGTACAAAGAGCTGGCCCGGCAGGCCTACGTGCGGCGGATGCAGGAGCAACAGAATGTGGCGGCTAATGTGGCGCGGGCGGGAAAGACAGGAGGTTTTGCCCAGTACACTGCTGCAAAGCCTGGAGAAACCTATGACAGCGCCTTGGCACAGCTGGGGGCCCAGAGGATGCAGGGATACGGGGACGTGGATCTCTCTACTGGGCGGCAGAAGGTGAACGCATATCTCAGTTATGCGAACCAGGCCATTTCCCAGGCCAATGACGACAGGGCGTATGTCTATGCGGCGTACCGGGATCTGTTAAACGACAGCCGGTATCAAACCAGCCGGCAGTATCATGAGGCCCAGATTGCAGCTCAGTATGGCGACTATAGCAAGCTCAAGGCCCTGGGGATTCAGCCCGATTTGAGCAAGAGATCTTACCAGGGCACAGGGAGCTATCAAACCCAGTATACAGCGCCGCAAGTTTCATTTACCGGTGTGGACCCTGACTATTTTGCGGACTACGATTATGACAAGGAAATGGTTCATGTAGGCGGAATGGGTTGGCTGCCAGAAGATGTCTTTTGGCAGATGTGGCAAAAAAGCCGAGATCCTAAAAACATAGACTATGGGGTGCTGAAAGAAGGAACCAACGCGGACGGGAAAAAATACTATTACAGCACCAGAGGAAATCCCTATTGATCGGAAATGGGGAGACACAAGCCGCGGCAAGGTCATGTATTTACAGGAACGGTAGGAAAACGGGAAATACCATCCCAGCGGTAAAGGCATAGGGGCGGATGAAAATCCGCTCTTACGCCTTTTTCCATATAAAAAAGGGAAAAGGGGAGATAGAAATGGGGAAAAAAGAAAAAAACAAGGAAGAGCCAAAGAGAGAAAAGCTGGTATCAGACGCATATGCCCGTGAGTGGAATGCGCAGTACGATAAGCAAAAGGAAGAACATCCGAACATCAGCGAAGCTGAATATGTAAAGTTAAAGGGAATCGAACCCTATGACCCAGACAGTGGGCAGGCGTATATTGAGTGGAGAATGTCTCAGCCGGAGATTAAGGCGGCAGCTGAGGCGCGGAACACCTACGATAGAAATGATTCCATCATGAAAGGGCAGTATTTTGAGCTTGATCCAGAGACTGGCGCCTACAACACTGTGCCTATAGCGTATCGAAGGAGCAGGGGATTTCAAAAGGTGAATTTCTTATTTGGCAAGTACGATCTAGACAACGACGAAGAGAGAGGAAAGGCTAGAGATGAGATCATTCGTTTTGCGACAAATAGCTTCACTCCGTTGGGCCGTCTGCATGGGGGAGAAGAACTGAGCAAGCTGGATTATAAGATGTTAAACGAAGGGCTTCAGATATTGGACGGTATCGACACTCAGAAGATGTATGATAAATTTTCTCCAGAAGCTGAGGCGTTGGCAAGAGAAGTGATGAAATCTCCGGAAAACTTTAAAACCACTTTTGAGGAAAACCCGGCAGGTGGATACAACGGAGCGATTGATCAGCTTGATACAGAAATCAACCAATTGGAGAGCGATATTGACAATGCTGAAAAGGCAATAGCACAGTTTGAGAATTACAAGGGCGACATTGGCAGTATTCCTTTATTAACTAATGTGATAAATAATGTATTGAGTTTGTTTGGAACGGACTTAAATAATTGGAATGTGGAAGATGCGAAAGAACAGCTGGAATTGGCCAAACAGAAGTTACAAGACAAAGAGGATTTAAAAAAAGTTCTTGAGATGAAGCTGGATGAGCTGGACCCTAAGGACTACGAAAAGGATTATATGCTGAGTTCCTATAAGGGTGGAAGCCATTCATCGGCATACTATGAGGCATTATTAACAGAAGATGCGAAAGCTGCAGGCGATTATTGGAGAGATTATTCAACCGACCCTGCCAATGACTGGCCGGAACTGTCGGAAAACGCGACACAAGAAGAAATTGATGCCTTGGTGGCCTTACAGCAGGAGAGAGATGACATCTTTGATAGCAAAAACGAAAAAGCAGACTTAAGAGACGAGTATAAGACCATAGCATATTACGACAGATTAGCCTCTAAAAGAACGCGGGCAGAAACGCTGGCAGAGATTGACCCGGAATTTGAGGAGTTAGTAGAACTGGGAAAAGAGCAAGGGTCAATTTCGTTGGAGGGAAATCCCGCATATACCGTGCGCCTCACTGAATTAACAGAGGATGAATTGGATGTGATTTATTACTACCTTGGCTATGGGGTGAAGTATGGGGATGCGCCCATTGTAAAGCTACATAGTGATAAAAGTGAAGAGGAAAAGAGCCAAAAAGAAAAAGAAGATGAGCTGAGTGGGCAGGAAATGGCCAAGGAGTATTATGAGACATTGATCCCCCTGCTAGATGAACGGAGAGCCCAGACAGAATATGAAGCAAACTCCAGTTTTGTAGAGGGCAATGTAGGCGCGGGAACTACACTGTATGCGCTTGCTAAAATATTGGGAGCAGTGCAGTCCCTTGTACATACAGTTGAAGTAAATGTCACCAATTGGATCACAGGAGAATGGAAGCCGCTGGATGTGAATGACCCTGGCTTTATGATATCCAGAGCAGGAGACGCTTTTTTTGAAGGAGGAACGAAATACCTGACGGATGATCAAAAACAGGTGGCAAAGGTGGTTGCAGACGTATGTTCTGTGGTAGGGGTAGTTGCAGTATCGGGGCCAACGGCACCTGCATTTTTGGCATCTATAACGGCAGGAGATACGATGTATCAGGCGGCGAAAAATGGAGCAACTCCTTCTGAAGCATTGCGGCTGGGGGTAGTAGCTGGAACAATTGACCTAATTACCAGTAAGGTTGGGTTAAGCAAACTGACACAGGCAGTGAAAACAGGGGGGATGGTCAGCAAGAAGGTGCTGAAAGAGATGCTGGTGCAGGCAGGGATAGAACCGGCAGAAGAGCTGGTAAGCAACCTGTTATACGATTTATCGGAAAGGGTGATCCTAGGGGGCCATTCGGAGTATGAGATGTATGTGAAAGAATTGAAGAGCCAGTACGGACTGAGCGATGCAGAAGCGAGGGAAAGGGCGACCAAGGAACTGTACTGGGATAAATCGGTGGAGACGGTGTTGCTGAGCATGTTTGCAGGAGCGGTATCCTATGGAACAGCGCGGCTGATCGGCACGGCGAAAGCAGCATATCGAAATCGAAAAGGGAGGACCAGAGTAGGAGACCTAACAGGGCGTCCTCAGGAAAGGCAGATCAATTGGAAGACGGACACGGGGGAGATAGACAGAGCAGGATATGAGGGAGTGTTAAAAAGATCCAGCCAAAGCCCAGGAGTATGGAAGGGCAATATAGAGGGGAGCAAGGCCAAAGGCCTGTCTAACATGGTAGATTGGCAGCCGAGGAAACAGAGCGTAGAGGTGGAAGGAAGGAGCAGAAGGAGCCAGACGGAGCAGAAGGGCGGAAATGTAATCCCCATGAGACGGAGGGTAGAAGCCACAGGAGAGACCGGAGAAGTGGATCTGAAAAAGGCGGCAGGTGGCAGGAGATATTCCCAGCAGATAGGAGAGGGAATGGAAGGAGCGCCGCGGCAAAGAGCAGAGGTAGAGAGCCTGAGGGCGAGAAGGATGCCCCAGCTGAGCCAAAACGACGTGAACATCGTGCTGAGAGGAGAGCTGACCGAGGCGTACCTGAGGAAAAAGGGGATCAGCCTGGAGGAATTTGCCAGAAGGATAGAGACAGCCAACGGGGAGCTGCTGGCCGGGAAGAAGGGAAAAGCCCGGCAGAACGCGATAGAGAGTCTGATGGCGGACGAAGTGCTGAGGAACGTGGAAGAAGGGGAAGTGAAGAGCCCAGAAGGGAGAAGGGATTTCAAGTACCTGGAGGGCAAGAGAGAGACGAGCCTATCGAGGAAGAGGCTGGATAGGAGAATGGAGGCGTATGAGAGGAAAGAGGTAGAGGTACCGAGGGCAGGAGATATGCAAAGGCAAGCGCCAACACAGGAAGTACCGGAGATGCAGCCAATGCCGAACGGGCCAGTGAGGCAGGAAAATATTGACAGAGGAGAAGTGAGTAGATATGATGAGATAGGGGGAATTAGTGAAGAGAATAAAGCATTGATTGAAGCAAGCGAATACTCTACTAAGTGGGGTAAAGGACAAGCTGTGAAACATTTTAGCGAATATTGGAGTATATATCCAGGTAGGATGTCTTCATTAGAAAGCAGATTGGGTTTACCTAGGGGAGCATTCAACAATTCTTTGACAGGTTTTGAGTTTTTTACAAGACAAGCAGAGAGGGTCATAAAAGAAGCAAAAAAGGCTGGGAATGTAAGAGAGAGTAACGGTAAATTAATATATTATATGGATGGTGAATCGGAATTTAAAAAAGGAGTGATCGTAATCGTATATGATGGAAAAATACAAACAATGATGCCAGGAACTATAAAATCATTTAATAAGATAAAATAGAGGTGATATTGAATGAATAAGTATATAATTTTAGATATAATTCATATGGATGGATATGAAAGATGTTTTAGGATTAAAGAAATGGATGGAGCTAGAGAATATATAATTCATTTTTTAGAATATGATGAGTATGTCGAAAGAGGAGAAAAAACAAAAAAAAGAAAAGAAGGAGATATTATAAAGGGAAAACTATATATTGATTATGTAATCGAATCTAAAAA
>CAJJPW010000158.1 GCA_905193725.1 uncultured Eubacteriales bacterium | reverse complement strand
ACAGAACCTTCCTCTTCTAAAATTTACATTTCTTGTTAAGCCATTTTTAGATGTTCGTTATTTATCCTCTCAAACATTCAGGTAAATCGCAGCTAGTAGCCTTTTTCCAACATTAGAAACAACTTCACACTCTGCCAGAAAGGACTGCTCATTTCAAAATACAGAAAAGTTACCAACGTATTCTACATATAAGTTATAGCAAAATACTATATAGTTTAATTAGACATAAAAAGCCCCTATTTACCAGGGACTTTATCATTCGTTATTTTTCTGCCATACTGTTTTTACCAGAACAGACCGTTTTCTTTCCTCGCTGTAGTGTCGTATAAATGGCGCCTGTTGGACATGCACTTTTACACTCCCCACACCGAATGCACTCGATGCTGTTTGGCTTTTGATAGGCGGGGATGTCCCATTTACACGCCTTTTGGCAGGCTTTACAGGAGATGCAGGTCTTTGGATCTACCTGATAACGATAAAGCGATATTTTATTAAACAGGCCATAGATGGCTCCTAATGGGCAGAGATACCGGCAAAATGGCCGATATACCATGATAGATAGAACCAGCAAAATCGCTAGTAGGGCGATTTTCCAGATAAATAATCCTCCTGCCGCCGCAGCCAGCCCTTGGTTGAGCGCCACCAGTGGGATGCCCGCTCCCAGCGTACCAGAAGGGCATATGTACTTGCAAAACCACGGCTGCCCTTGGCCCACAATATCCACCACCAGCAGCGGAAGCAGTATCACAAACAAAACTAATATGACGTATTTAAGCCATTTGAGCCACTTGTCTCCCGGCAGCTTTCCCCATTTTTTTACAAAGGGAATTTTATAGAGCAGATCCTGCACCAAGCCAAAAGGGCACAGAAATCCGCACACTACTCTGCCGATCAGCGCCCCTACTATCATGAGAAACCCCACCACGTAAAAGGAAACGTAGCGTCCCTGACTGGATAACACCGCCTGCAGCGAGCCAATGGGGCAGGAACCCAGTGCCCCAGGGCAGGAGTAGCAGTTAAGCCCGGGCAGACAGATAGACTTGGTTGGTCCTGTGTAGATCTTCCCCTTGAGAAAACCGGCAATGTATCCGTTAGTTACAGCGGCAAACAAAAGCTGTACAATCCGCCGGAAACTAATCCTTATTTTTTTATGCGCTTTAGCCAATTCCAATACACTCCAGACAGATATTCACTGCTTTGGTGAACACAATTTGTGCTTCTCCCAAGAAAATCCCTACTGCAACGAGTGCAATCCCCGCGCATAAGGGAAGTAGCCACAACCAGCGCCTTGCCCCCTGCTTCATGAGGCACACCCTAGGTACATTTGATAGACAGCGTCGTTTATCTGCTGACTCCACTGGCCCATATCCCCTTCTACATCTAATTCATCCACCATCTCACCCCACGGGGCAATGAGCAATATCTTTGGGGACGTAATCTGCATTTGATCCACCCACTGTTTTAAGTCTCCCTGTGGGATGATTTGAGGAAATGTAGCGCCCTGTTTGTCCACTATCTCCATGGCCTGATTGCGCTCGCCTTCCTCCCAAGCCACCAGTACGCCGATTGCTCCATTGGCCTCCACATCTGCCGTTTGCTCTAAATACTCCTGTACCTTATCCAGCGTTTGGCCGCTTTGCTCCCACTCGGGATTCCACAATAATGCCAGCACAATATCATCATCCTTTAATATCTCTTCTGATACTTTTTGGCCCCCCATGTCCCAAGCAATAAACTCGGCAAAGGGCGTCTGCTCTCCCACCGTCCCCGTAGGTTTGCACACATCAACCCCTTGGGCAAGGCCATTTTCTCCAGCGGATCCTCCACTATTTTGTGCAGTACCACTGGCCCCCTGACTGGTTTGAGATAGGAGCCCATCAATAACTTTCTGCCAACCTTCCTTATCTCGAGAACCTATGTACACCGTTCCTACCTGATTGCCGTTGCTGTCCACAAAAAATGTCTGTGGATATGCGGTCACTTGGCTGAGTATGGGAGAAAGATCGCTAGTAGGAAGCAGATGTGTGTAGTTTGCGCCTGTCGTATCGATAATCTGATGGGCCAGCTGTACATTTTCCTCGGATAAACTGCCATCCATGTTCACCACATCGCCTACAATGCCAACGATCTGAAAGCCCTTGTCCCCATATTCCTGGTGGATTTTTGCTAGATCCGGCATCTCATTGATGCACGGGCCGCAAAAAGTGGCCCAAACGTTGATCATGGTAAGTTGATGATCCGCAAGAATACTCTCATCTACCGTATTTCCCTCTAAATCCACAGACTCGAATTCGCCTAAAAGGGATGGAGAAGCTTCATTGGGTTCCCGCTGCTCTGATGAGGCGTTAGGTGTCTGACTTTGACTATTCTCTTCTGCTTCAGAAGAACATGCCGTAGCAAACAGCATGATCGCACATAGCAACGCCACGCATAAAATGAGCCTTCTCTTTCCTCTATTTCTCCCTACCCTGTTTTTCATCTACATCCTCCTTCTGTTTCTCGCCATATGGAAAACTCCTCCTCAGCTATGGCAGATCGTGTATTTCGTTTTAGCATATTGCCTCTATCCTAATTTCATACGTCAATATTTAAAAATTACAGCATGAATGTATTGCTATTATAATGAATAGCGGTTTGGCCTGTCAACTTTCTTTCTCTATTATTTAACCGCTTTTCACCGAGAAAAAACCGCTCAATCATTTCTCTCGCAGCGGATGCCAAATGCCAGTGAAAAGTTCGCTCTTTCCCCATTAAACTGCAAAAAAATGCCAGAATTCTCTCTGGCATTTTTTCATAATCACTCGTCCTGGAGTTTAAAGCCGATTCCCCAAACCGTCTTGATGTATTCCCGGCCGGGAGCTGCTTTGGCTAGCTTGCTTCTCAGATTGCTGATGTGCACATTGATGGTGTTGTCATCTCCCAAATACGGGTTTTCCCATACTGTCTCAAACAGATTTGCCCGGGTAAACACCCTTTTGGGGTGGGCCATCAGCAGCTTTAGGATGCCAAACTCGTGGGCGGTCAACGCCAACTCTTTGCCATCTACGCAGGCAGTCATCGCCTCGGTATCCAGCACCAACCCCTTGCAGGCTAGGCGTGTGTCCTCCCGTTTGAGTGGCGCAAACTGCTTGCACCTTCTCAACTGAGACGCCACCCTGGCTAAAACCTCCTCCAAATCAAAGGGCTTGGTGATAAAGTCGTCCGCCCCCAATTTCAGCGCTTGGATTTTGTCCTGCTGGCCTTTGGCCGAGATCACGATGATGGGCGTGATCTGCCCCTTGCGAATTTCTTCAATCAGCTGCTCGCCCGTAAGGCCGGGAAGCATCAGGTCCAGCAGCACCAGAGCGATGTCGCCACTGTACTGGTTGAGCCGTTCCAGTGCTTCCTCGCCGTTGGCCGCTTCCAGGATGCGATAGTCCTGCTGCAGGATCTCGGACAGGATGGCCCGGTTCATGGCCGAATCATCCACGATCAGGATCTGCTGCTTCTGCTGCGGCAGCTGCTCCGGGTCCTCGGGCTCAGCCTGCGGGTCGGCCACCACCACGGCATTCTTGCGGTTCTTGGCCTGGTACATCAGCAGGTCGGCCCGGCGCACGACCGCCTCAATGGGGTCGGCAAGGGTCTGGAGCACGCCGCCGATGCTCACGGAAGGACGCAGGTGCGTATAACCCGGCACCTGTGCCCCATGGACGCTGCTGCGAATCTGCTCCAGCTTTTCGGGCAGCTTTTCTGCCGGGATGCCCGGCAGCAGCAGCAGGAACTCGTCGCCGCCAAAGCGGATCAGGGTGTCGGTCTGGCGGATGCAGTTGCGGATGACCCGCGCCACTGTTTCCAGCACCAGATCACCTGCATGGTGGCCGTAGGTGTCATTGTAGATCTTGAAGTCGTCCAGATCCATCACCGCCACACCGGCCGGACCGATCAGGCTGCTCACCGTTTCTTCGTAGTAGCGCCGGTTGTATACGCCGGTGAGGGCGTCGCGGTAAAGCTTGGTGGCATAGCCCGGGATGCTGCTGATAAAGTGTTCGCTGTCCTCCATGTCCAGCACCGAAGTGCCATGGGTGCGCTTGATCATCTCCAGCACATAGGGTTTGCCGTCCACTTCGTAATACCGGGCGATCACCTGGGCAATGTCCGGGTCAAAAAATTCCAGCCGACATTGCTCGGTGCGGGTGCGCAGGGCCTGCTTGGCCGCACAGTGCCGGGAGATGTGTTCCTTGTGGCGGCAGGCATAGCAGAGATCTTCTCTGCAGGGGTCGGTGCGTTTCCCCTCCTGTATGCGTTCCACCATTGCTTCGTCCAACAGGCGCACGTCGGTATAGATCTCCCGCAAATTCCGGATCAGCGCCTGAACCTCCTGCATCGTTTTCATTTTTCGTTCCCTTCAAACATCCGTTATCTCCCACAGAGGACCCCCCTCTCCTCCGTGGAGCACTGTTTCTGTCTTTTCTATTATATCGGATGTGCAGGCAAATGAAAAGGGATTTCGCACATTTTTGTTGCAGTTTTATAACGGTTTCAGTGCGCTTTCGTTGCGCTATCGTTGCATTTCTGGCTTTCCAGCTGTTCCATCCGCTCGATGAACGCCAACGCGTACCGGGGCAGATAGTTCCCGGCCCGCCAGGCTGCCACCGACTCCAGCGGGAGGGTGCAGTCCCGGAGCGGAAACGCGTTGAACGGCACCGCGTTGTTCAGGTGTTCCAGCAGCTCGCCGCTCAGGAAGCCGATGCCGTACCCGCTGGCGGCCAGCGCCGCGGCTGCCCGGATGTTGCTGCTTTCCAGAATTTCGGCCGGATGCAGGCGGCGGCTCCGCAGCTCCTGCAAAATATACTGGCCCTGCCGCTGGGTCTGGTTCTGCAGCAGCAGGGTCTGCCCCTCCAGCCACTCCCAGGCAAAGCTGCCCTCCCGGGCGGCAGCCTGCTCCAGCGGGTGTCCCTTGCCGAACACGGCGTACATCCGGTCCCGGCGCAGCACCCGGTAGCTCAGGCCGAAAAGCTGGGCGTGCAGATCCTGCTGAACACCAAGGCCACCGAGATCCTGACCAACGACGGCGCTGCCGCCAACTTTGTGGAGACCATGAACACCTGGAACGCCTCTGTGGCAGCCGGTGAGGACGCCGAGTTCGGCCGCAGCAACGGCATGGACGACGACCTGTCCACCGCTCCCTACTACGCCATCAAGATCGCACCGGGCATCCACCACACCATGGGCGGCCTGAAGATCAACACCGACGCACAGGTGCTGGACACCGACGGCAGCATCATCCCCGGCCTGTACGCAGCCGGTGA
>CAJJPW010000157.1 GCA_905193725.1 uncultured Eubacteriales bacterium | reverse complement strand
TGGCGGCAGATGTCTTTCACCTGCCGCTGGTATTTCCAAAATAGAAATTGAAAGAGCAGCAAACAAAGTATCTGTAAACATCTTTACAGCAAAGCCGGGCATTGTAATCGGCAAAGGCGGTACAGGTGTAGAAGTGATCAAAGCTGACCTGCGCAAGTTGGTGGGCAAAAATGTCATCGTCAACATTATCGAGGTAAAACGTCCTGATGTAGACGCTCAGCTAGTGGCAGAAAATGTTGCTGCACAGCTGGAGAGACGTATTTCCTTTAGAAGAGCCATGAAGCAAACCATTGGCCGCGCTATGAAGGGCGGAATCAAGGGAATCAAGATCATGTGTTCGGGACGTCTTGGCGGCGCAGAAATCGCCAGAAGCGAGATGTATCATGAAGGTTCGATTCCTCTACAGACCATTAGAGCGGATATCGACTATGGCTTTGCAGAAGCAAATACCACCTATGGTAAAATCGGTGTAAAGGTTTGGATTTACAAGGGAGAAATTCTTGGAAATCCGCTGAAGGACAGACAAAAGCCAGCGGAAGGAGGCAGAAAGCAACATGTTAATGCCAAAAAGAGTCAAGCGTAGAAGACAGCACCGTGGCAGAATGAAGGGTAAGGCCCTGAGAGGAAACTTCATTTCTAATGGTGAGTACGGTTTGGTGGCCACACAGCCTGCTTGGATTACAAGCAATCAAATAGAGGCAGCTCGTATTGCTATGACCCGTTATATGAAGCGTGGCGGTAAAGTGTGGATCAAGATCTTCCCGCACAAGCCCGTAACAGAAAAACCAGCTGAAACCCGTATGGGAAGTGGTAAGGGTTCACCAGAGTACTGGGTAGCAGTAGTGAAACCCGGCAGAGTGATGTTTGAAGTAGCAGGGGTAAGCGAAGAGATCGCAAGAGAGGCTCTGCGTCTCGCTTCACACAAATTGCCGATTAAGTGTAAGTTTATGAAAAAAGAAGATCAAATTATAAAGTCTGGTGGTGAGCAGGATGAAAGCTAACAAGCTAAACGAAATGTCAACACAGGAGTTGACAACAAAATTAGATGATTTGAAACAAGAGTTTTTCAACCTGCGCTTTCAATTGGCAACAGGGCAGCTTGGAAATCCCATGTCTATCCGTGAAGTAAAAAAAGATATTGCCAGAGTAAAAACAATACTCCGTGAACGTGAGTTGAAAGCCATTAACGAGTAGCTTTGAAAGGAGGAAAACCCTTCGTGACACAGGAAAGAGGTTATCGCAAGACCAGAGTTGGAATGGTCGTAAGCGACAAAATGGATAAAACAATCGTAGTTGCGATTAAAACCAAGAAAAAGCATCCGCTTTATGGCAAAACCGTGAACTACACAAACAAATTAAAAGTACATGATGAAAACAACGAATGTGGCGTGGGAGACACAGTAAGAGTGATGGAAACCCGCCCGCTGAGCAAGGATAAACGGTGGAGACTAGTAGGTATCGTCGAAAAAGCCAAGTAATCTTTGAGTGTAAGGAGGCGCAAATATGATTCAACCAGAAACTCGCCTTAAAGTAGCTGACAATTCGGGAGCAAAAATCATTCAATGTATTAAGGTTCTGGGCGGTTCTAAAAAGAAGACCGCAAACATTGGCGACGTGATCATTGCTTCTGTTAAAACAGCAACACCCGGGGGCGTTGTGAAGAAGAAAGACGTTGTAAAGGCGGTTATCGTGAGAAGCGTAAAGGGAGTTCGCAGAGTAGATGGCTCCTACATCAGCTTTGATGAAAACGCAGCGGTAATTATTGATAACAATAAACAACCAAGAGGAACCCGTATCTTCGGGCCTGTGGCAAGGGAATTAAGAGATAATGAGTACATGAAGATCGTATCTCTTGCCCCTGAAGTTCTTTAGGAAGGCAGGTAAGAAAAATGGCGAAAATGCATGTGAGAAAAGATGATACGGTAGTTGTAATTTCAGGCAAAGATAAAGGCCAAAAGGGCAAAGTGCTCGTAGCGAACCCAAAGAAAAACACCGTGATTGTAGAAAAGGTGAATATCGCTACAAAGCACCAAAAGCCAAAGGGCCAAACCCAACCAGGTGGCATTGTCAAACAAGAGGCGCCTATCCATGCTTCTAATGTTATGCTGGTGTGCTCGAAATGCAATAAGGCCACAAGAGTGGCGCACAAGATTCTGGAAGACGGAAAGAAAGTGCGTGTATGCAAAAAATGTGGCGATACATTTGACAAATAATCCTGAAAGGAGGTAACGAGAATTGCCAAGACTCAAGGACAGTTATCAAAAAGAGATGATTCCTGCACTGATGCAGAAATTCCAATATAAAAACATAATGCAAGTTCCGAAACTGGAAAAAGTAGTCATTAACATGGGCATGGGCGATATCAAGGACAATCCAAAGTTGCTCGATTCCGCAGTCAATGAGCTTACGATCATTTCAGGACAGAAACCTGTAGTTACAGTAGCCAGAAAATCCGTCGCAAACTTCAAAGTTCGTGAGGGAATGAAGATCGGCGCAAAAGTTACACTGAGGGGAGATAGAATGTACGAGTTTATAGATAAACTTGTGAGCATTGTAACTCCACGTGTGAGAGACTTTAGAGGCCTATCTCCAAAATCCTTTGACGGCAGAGGAAATTATGCAATGGGCTTTAAAGAACAGCTGGTTTTTCCAGAAATTGACTATGATAAGGTAGAAAAAGTGCGTGGCATGGATATTATCATTGTCACAACTGCTAAGACAGATGAAGAAGCAAGAGAGCTGTTGACCTTAATGGGTATGCCCTTTAAAAAGTAAGGAGGAACTTTAGGTGGCTAAAAAAAGCATGATCATAAAACAACAAAGAGGCTCCAAATTTTCCACTAGAAATTACACCAGATGCCGCATTTGTGGACGGCCACATGCAGTACTGAGAAAATACGGTATTTGCCGTGTATGCTTCAGAGAGCTTGCATATCGCGGGCAGATTCCTGGAGTGAGAAAGGCTAGCTGGTAAAGCACTTTTTGTGATAAAGGAGGAATTAAAATGCCGGTTACGGATCCTGTAGCAGATATGCTAACGAGAATTCGCAATGCTTTGGTTGTTAAAAAGGAAATTGTAGATGTACCTGCATCTAATATGAAAAAGTCTATTGCACAGATCCTTTTAAACGAGGGTTTTATCAAAGGTTGTGAACTCATTGAGAACGATGTTCAGGGAACATTGAGACTTACCTTAAAATACGGTCCCAAAGGCGAGAATGTCATTACTGGGCTGAAAAAAATAAGCAAACCAGGTCTGAGAGTATATGCGAGAAAAGACCAGATTCCTAAAGTACTAGGTGGGCTTGGCATTGCGATCATTTCTACTTCCAAAGGCGTCATCACAGACGCTGAGGCGAGAAAAAATTCTGTGGGCGGCGAGGTATTGGCTTACATTTGGTAGCCAGTTTCGCAACACAAACGGAGGTGTAAAAAAATGTCCAGAATAGGAAGACTTCCTATTGAGTTTCCAGCCTCGGTTTCCATCAACATTTCACCGGACAACACTGTGTCTGTGAAGGGACCAAAAGGGGAATTGAGCGGAACATATCATAAGGATATGCAAATCAGCGTGGACGGTAACGTATTAACAGTAACCCGTCCGTCGGATAAAAAAGAACATAGAGCGCTGCATGGCCTGACTCGTGCGCTGATCGCCAACATGATCACAGGCGTTACAGAGGGATTTGCAAAGACTCTGGAAATTGTAGGTGTAGGTTATAGAGCGCAATTACAGGGAAAGAAGTTGGTGCTCAGCCTCGGCTACTCCCACCCCATTGAGGTGGAACAGCCAGAGGGAATTACCTTTGAAGTTCCCCAACCAACTACGATCGTAGTAAAGGGAATTGATAAACACAAGGTTGGCCAAGTTGCGGCAAACATTCGTGAGTTCAGATCACCAGAACCTTATAAGGGCAAAGGTATTCGGTATGCTGGCGAGTATGTACGCCGTAAAGAAGGCAAAACAGGAATGTAGCGGGAGGTGACTTGACATATGATTAAGAAGATTGATAGAAACGAAATTCGCAAATCGCGTCACCAACGGATTCGCAATCATGTGAGCGGCACTGCCGAAAGACCTAGGTTGGATGTATATCGGAGCCTCAAGCACATTTATGTGCAGGTCATCGACGATGTTGCAGCAAAGACTCTCGCAGCAGCCTCTACGGTAGAAGCGGAAATCAAAGCGCAAGTAGAGGGAAAGACCAAAAAGGAAGCTGCTAAAATTGTAGGCGAAATTGCCGCGAAAAGAGCTATGGAAAAGGGAATTAGCGAAGTGGTATTCGATAGAGGCGGTTATGTCTACACAGGCAGAGTGGCCGAAGTTGCAGATGGCGCAAGATCTGCTGGACTGAAATTATAAAGGAGGACAAAGTGTTGCAACAGATAGATGCTAGTACTCTGGATTTAAAAGAAAAATTAGTAGCAGTGAACCGCGTAGCCAAGGTTGTAAAGGGCGGCAGAAACTTCCGCTTTAGCGCATTGGTAGTAGTAGGCGACGAAAATGGCCATGTAGGTTGCGGAATGGGCAAAGCTGCAGAAATTCCAGAAGCAATCAGAAAAGCTGTACAAAGCGCAAAGAGAAGCATGATCACCGTAAATACCGAGGGGACATCGATTCCCCATGAAGTACTGGGGAAATTCTCCAGAGGTCAGGTGCTGTTGATGCCTGCAGAAGAAGGTACTGGCGTGCTGGCAGGTGGACCTGCTCGTGCGGTATTAGAACTTGCTGGAATTAAAGATATTCGAACCAAATCCTATGGTTCCAACAACCCGATCAACTGCGTAAAGGCGACAATCGAGGGCTTGAAATCTCTCAAGACCAAAGAGCAAGTGGCAAAATTGCGCGGAATCAGCGTTGATCAATTACAATAGTAGGAGGAAGCTTATTATGAAATTGAAAATCAAATTAGTGAAAAGCACTATAGGCTACTCCAAAGACCAAAAGGCCACAGTGAAAGCTTTGGGACTCAAAAAGCTCAATTCAGAAGTGGTAAAAGAAGATAACCCTGCCATCAGAGGAATGGTGTTTAAAGTAAAACACCTAGTCCAAGTAGAAGAAGTGTAAAGAAAGCCAGACCCTTCTCAACAGGAGGAGGCTGGCCGAAATGGCAGAAAATACGATAAAAAGGAGGTAGCTTTACATTGAAGTTGCATGAACTAAAACCAGCGCAAGGCTCTAAAAAAGCTCCTAAAAGAATTGGCAGAGGCACAGGCTCCGGCCTTGGCAAGACTTCTGCAAGAGGACAAAAGGGTCAAAAATCGAGAAGCGGCGGTGGCGTGCGGCCTGGGTTTGAAGGGGGACAAATGCCTTTATCCAGA
>CAJJPW010000156.1 GCA_905193725.1 uncultured Eubacteriales bacterium | reverse complement strand
ATCGTATTCTCCATGTAACTTTAACAAGCCGTTCCATTGCCTCTCTTGCGCCAGATCTATTCTGTGTCACATACAGTGGTCTCTCCAAATCCCACATGATCGCCGGTTTTCGCATCGGCTGGATGATTCTCAGCGGCAATAAGAACATGGCGAAGGATTATATCGAGGGAATCAAAATGCTCTCCAATATGCGACTCTGCTCTAACGTGCCCGCCCAGTCCATTGTACAGACCGCTTTGGGCGGCCATCAGAGTGTCAACGACTATATTGTGCCAGGGGGAAGAATTTATGAACAGAGGGAATACATCTATAAGGCACTCACTGACATTCCCGGCATCAGTGCCGTCAAACCCAAGGCGGCGTTTTACATCTTCCCCAAATTAGACGTGAAAAAGTTCAACATCACCGACGATGAGAGATTCGCTTTGGATCTTTTGCGGGACAAAAAGATCTTGCTCATCCATGGAGGCGGTTTTAACTGGGAAAAGCCGGATCACTTCCGCGTGGTCTACCTACCCCGCATCGAAGTCCTGCGGGAGTCCGTGAAAAAAATCGCTGATTTTCTCAGCTATTATCATCAATAATAATTCCCAATAAAAACAAAAAAAGAGGGGTAGGATACTATTTGCATCCTATCCCTCTATGCTATTTTCTCATTGAGCATTACTCTTTTGGTTTCTCGGATTCTTTGGCTTCACTCGATTTTTCTGCTGCCTCATTTTGTGTCTCCATCCGCTCAAAGGCAAGCTCTCCGTCTTTGACAAACATCCGCACCTTATCCCCTAGGCTGATATGCCCCATCAGGATCTCTTCGGACAGACGGTCTTCCACCTTGGCCTGCAGGAGTCTGCGCAAAGGCCTTGCACCGTATTCCTCGTCAAACCCCTCTTTGGCCAGCAGCGAAATCGCCTCATCTGAAACCTCAAGGTCAATTCCCCTCTCTACCAAACGGTCTGTAATGGACTTGAGCATCAATTTGGCAATTTGCTCGGTGTCCTTTTCGTCCAACTTGTGGAATACGATGATATCGTCGATTCTGTTGAGGAACTCTGGACGGAAGGTAGCCTTCAAGGCCTCCATCACGTTTTCCTTCATCTTTTCGTATTCCTTGCTCTCCACATCCTCTGTAGCGGTAAAGCCAATCTTGTTTTGTTTGCCGATTTGATGGGCGCCTACATTGGAGGTCATGATGATAATGGAGTTTTTGAAACTCACCACTCTGCCCTTAGAATCGGTCAACCTGCCATCGTCGAGGATTTGCAGGAGCATATTGAATACATCGGGATGTGCCTTTTCAATTTCATCAAACAGCACCACGCTGTAGGGCTTTCTCCGAATTTTTTCTGTCAGCTGTCCACCTTCGTCGAATCCCACATATCCTGGAGGCGAACCGATGAGTTTGGATACCGCGTGTTTTTCCATGTATTCCGACATATCCAGGCGAATCATGGCGTTTTCGTCTCCAAACATGGCGCTGGCAATGGCCTTAGAAAGTTCTGTCTTGCCCACGCCGGTAGGTCCTAAGAAGATAAACGAACCGATGGGGCGGTTGGGGTCTTTCAGTCCGGCCCGTGCCCGGCGAATTGCCTTGGAGATTGCGCTGACGGCCTCATCTTGGCCGATGACACGCTGATGGAGGATTTCTTCTAAGTGCATCAATTTTTCGCTCTCATCCTCTGTCAATTTCTTCACAGGAACATTTGTCCAGTCTGCCACAATTTCTGCAATATCCTCTTTGGTAACCACGCCGTTTTTTTCACTCAAAGAGTTCTTCCACTGGCTCTGTGCCTTTTCAATCTCCTCTCGCAGCGCCTTTTCCTCGTCCCGGTATTTGGCAGCCTGCTCGAAGTTCTGTTGTGCCACAGCCTGATCTTTTTCCTTGAGTACTGCGTCTAGACGGTCTTCTTTGTCTTTTAAGTCAGGAGGCGCCACTAACTCAGAAATTCTCACCCGAGATGCTGCCTCGTCCATCAGGTCAATTGCCTTATCTGGGAGGAAACGATCCATGATGTATCGGTCAGACAGGTCTACTGCCGCCTCCAGTGCTTCATCTGTGATGCGCACTTTATGGTGTGCCTCGTACTTATCCCGAATGCCCTTTAAGATTTGCAGCGTCTCTTCCTTGCTTGGCTCTTCCACCATAACCGGCTGGAACCGTCTTTCAAGTGCCGCATCCTTTTCGATGTATTTCCGATATTCGTCAATGGTCGTTGCGCCGATCACTTGGATCTCACCTCTGGCAAGCATCGGTTTTAACATGTTGGCCGCATCAATAGCGCCTTCTGCTGCACCGGCGCCTACAATGGTGTGAATCTCATCGATAAACAGAATCACATTGCCTGCCTCTTTGAGTTCTGCCAAAACCTTCTTCAATCTCTCTTCAAATTCACCACGGTATTTAGCGCCTGCGATCATTCCCGCTAGATCCAAAGAGATGACCCTTTTATCTTTCAGGATTTCTGGGATGTTGCCCTCTACGATCTTCTGTGCCAGCCCTTCGGCAATGGCGGATTTTCCCACACCAGGTTCGCCAATCAACACTGGGTTATTCTTGGTACGTCTACTTAAAATCTGTACAATACGGTTGATCTCCTTGCTTCTGCCGATGACAGGGTCGATGTTCCCCGCTTTGGCTTTGGCCGTCAGATCTTCTCCGAAGTTCTCCAGATTTTGTGTGGATTTATTTCCCTGAGCTTGCGGGCCTTTTCCCTGACCTTCCGTCTGAATGCCAAGGTTTTGCGCCAACCGTTGCTGTAATTTATCAAAGTCAACGCCCAGCTCGTTTAAGATACGCAAGGCGATGTTCTCTCCCTCTGCCAAAATCGCCAGCACCATGTGTTCACATCCCACATAACTGCTGCCAATCTGGGAAGCAATGGCCTTAGAGAGCTCTAAAATCTTTTTGGACCTTGGCGTGTATGCCATGGTGTTGCCAAACATCATCCCGTTTGAACCGGAGATCTGTTGGATCAGCTGAGATACCTGTTCTTCGCTTACCCCTAGCTCGTTTAAGATCTTAGCTGTCTCTCCTTCCTCTCTCAATATGCCGTCCAAAATATGTTCTGTTCCGATATAATTCTGCCCCTGCTGTTTTGCGCTTGCCGCTGCAAATCCCAGTGCATTTTTCGCTCCGTTTGTAAATCTTTGGAAGTAATCCATAATACACCTCTCCTTTCGATTTCGCCTCACAGCCACCATAAAAGTAGCTTTGCGTTATCGCTCATTTGTTATAATATACCGTCTGAGCATCTCTGCCCGTTTGATATCCCGCTCCTGTTGGGATAGGTTTTCTGCTCCCATAATCATGGCGGGTTTCACATCCATCATCAGTCCATAAAGTGTTACCGGGTCTATCTGTACTTCTGCTTCACATGCCTGTGCCAAATTCATGATGGATAATAGCTGTGTTGCCTCCTGGCTACCCATCATATAGGCATTTTTCAAAAGTCCATATGCCCTCATCACTCTATCTTTTTGCCCTGCGGGATTGTCTTTCACAATCGTCTGCCGGGCCTTTCTCTCCTGTTGGATCATGCTATTCACAATTGCTTTCAAGCTCTGCAATATCTCTTCTTCTCTGTGGCCCAAAGTAACGTCGTTGGATACCTGGTAGATATCGCCATTTCCCTGACTCCCTTCCCCATAATATCCTCGGACAGTATAACCCAATCTGCCAATCGATGTGGCAATCTGGTTGATGAGCCCCGTCCCCACTAGACCTGGCAAATGCACCATTACACTCGCTCTCAGCCCTGTGCCCACATTAGTAGGACAAGCTGTCAAATAACCAAACTGCTCATCATAGGCATATTCCACTTCTTTTTGCAGCATCCGGTCGATTTGCTTTATGATGTCGTAAGTTCCCTCTAAATCCAAACCGCTTCGAATGCATTGCAACCGAAAGTGATCTTCTTCCAGCAACATAATGCTGATGCTCTCATCTCGAGAGATGATCAATCCGCTGCTCTGCCGGTTCACCAGATCCCTGCTGGCAACGTGCTTTTCCACCATCTGCATCTTCTCGGCCGGGCTCAAATCCTTCACGTCATAATAGACAAAATCAGAATTTCCCTTCAAAAAAGCGTCTTTCGCCATCTGCTTTATTTTCTCCTGCCCTGTAGGAGGAAGCATATGGGGAAAAGGTGTTTTGGCGGCATTTCTCGCCAGTCGGACTCTGGTGGAGATCACCACATCGCTGTCATAGTGGTTGGGTTTGAGCCACATTACCATGGTTTATTTTCCTCCTTCAGACAGATTCTTGATCTGGTCTCTCAGCTTGGCAGCATCCTCATACCGCTCTTCCCGAATGGCCTGCTGCAACTGCTCATTGAGCGTCTCCAGCTGTTTTTTCTCCTTCAGTTCTTCTGTCCCTTCCGGCGCCTCTCCCGTATGGGTCGTTTTGCCGTGGACAGTGCTAATAATTGGTTCAATGTCCTGCCGCAAATAGTCGTAGCAGTCTGGACAACCTAATAGCCCTGTCTTCTTAAACGAGTCCAGTGTAGTAGAGCACGTCTTGCACTCTAGACTAGGCAAAGTATTTCCAAAAAGTGACCCTGTATTAAAAAAGCTTTGGAAAATGTCGTTCATCCCAAAAGGATGGAACCCCCAACTGTTCTCTGCCTGTCGGGCACATTCACTGCACAAATTTATTTCAGAAACCTGTCCATTGATATTTTGCATCATATGAACCGTCGCTTCATGTTTTCCACATTTATCACATAACATAACCCTTCACTCCTTTTTCTATTCTCATACCCTTTTACAAGTATAGCTTTTTTCCATTTTAGCTTTGATGCATTTCTACTTTTGCACCAGCTTTGTCAATTTTTTCGCCCCTCTTTTGGCCGGTCGGCGCTGGGTCTTTTTACACTGATATACTGTCCTTCCCGTCGCCACTTTTTTCGGCCGCTGGGGCCTCTTTATTTTCCCCCGCCATCACTTGCCAAAGTAGCTAAGAGCATCTCCTTCAAAATATTCGCTCGCAGACGATTTTTTATGGTCGCTGGCACTTTCACTGCCTTATCGGCCAACGCCGCCTTCATCACTACTTCCTGACTTTTTTGTATGATCTTCAGCTGCATCAGGCCATCGATGATCTGATCTGCCTCTTTTTGTGAGATCTCACCGCCTGACAGCTTGCTAATCAGCGCCATCAGGTATTCGTTTTCATCGGCCATGATTCTGGAGACTTTGATGTATCCGCCGCCTCCTCTGCGGCTGGTGATCATATATCCTTGTTCGGGAGAAAACCGAGTAGCCAGTACATAATTGATCTGGGAGGGAGCACATCGAAAATACTCTGCCAACTCATTTCTCTGCAATTCGATCATCCCCTCGT
>CAJJPW010000155.1 GCA_905193725.1 uncultured Eubacteriales bacterium | reverse complement strand
CCGCCGGATGGAGAGCAAAGTGGGCAGTGCCCTCACCGACGACCTCTACGGCCTGTTCACCGGCGAACAGTATGACAAGTTCCGCCAGTATGACAAGTTTGAGAAGTGCGCCAAGTGCGAGCTGCTGCGCTTTTGCCGGGGCTGCCCCGCTGTGGCCGCCGGGTATCACGGCAGTATGTACGCCCCCGATCCCCAGTGCTGGAAGGAGGTAAACGGATATGAATGAGACAATGCAGACGATCCTGCACCGACGTGCGATTCGGCGGTTTGATAGAAAACAGATTGAGGAAGAAACCCTACAGCAGATTTTACAGGCCGGTTTATACGCCCCCAGCGCCGGGGGACGGCAAGGCGCTATTTTCGCTGTCTGTCAGGATAAAGAGGTAAACGAACGCTTGGGAAAGATCAAGCGCGCTAATTCTAATCCACGCATGGCTACAGCCACAAGCTATGTGTCCAGAGAACAGCCGAGTATTGCCGATGATCCAAAACTGATCAATGCTTTTTATGATGCGCCGACCGTAATCACACTGTTTGCCCCTAAAAACTTCCTGTTCTCTGCGGAGGACTGCGCTGTGGCCGCTGAAAACATGATGCTGGCGGCTGATTCGCTGGGCATTGGCTCCTGTTATATCGGGCAGGGCTGGAATGCTTTTGCAGACCCCTATGGGCAGGAAATTTTGAAGAAATGGGGAATCCCTGTCGACCATTACGCGGTCATGCAACTTTTGCTGGGCTATCCCAGACCCGGGGATAAGCACCCGGAGGGGAAACCGAGGAAATCAGATCGTATCTTGCGTTTTTAACCATTGAGAACGGAGGGATATACTATGGACGCAGAAACCTGTTTGAAAAAACTGCAATATGTCGGCGTTCTGGCGTTTGCAACTGTGGATGGGAAAGGCAATCCCCAGGTACGCAACATCAGCGCCATTCATTATGAGCCGGATGCCATGTACTTTTTTACGGCCAGAGGAAAGGACTTCTGCAAAGAATTGCTTAATGATGGCCGGGTGCAAGTGCTTGGATATACGAAGTATAAAGAAATGATCCGCCTGTCTGCAAGGGCTGTGCTAGTAAAGGAAGAAGAACAGAAGCATTGGATCGACACCATTTTTTCAGAACAGCCTTATCTTTCCAATGTGTACCCTGGAGAAACCAGAAATATCGGTATTGTATTTGAGATCAGGGACGCAGAGATTGAGTATTTCCATCTTGGCGTCAATCCCATTTTCCGGGAAACCTATGTGATTGGCAGTGGGAAAGCAGAACCAAAGGGGTATCAGATTATCGAATCCTGTATTGGATGTGGCACCTGCGTCAGAAACTGCCCCCAACGGTGTATTTCCGAGGGCCAGCCATTTGTTATACAACAGGAGCATTGTCTCCACTGCGGGAACTGCTATGAAAACTGTCCGGTACAAGCGGTCAGAAAGCGGGGATAATATGACACAAGCTGAAAGACGAATCTATCTGATCCATGAATTGCTCCTTGAGCAGCCCCAATATTCTGATATTAAGATTCCGGCGGATGAACAGGAGCAAAAGAACCTGCTTCGTTCGCTTTTTAATATCCGTATGCCGCTGCCTGTAAGCGATGACTTTCTGAAGGTACAGGACGCTTATCTTCAGGAAGAAACAGAAAAGAAAGGGATCACAGACCTGTCGGTGTTAAAACCCGCAGAGCCGGGGCTGTATTTATGGCAGGGAGACATTACTACTTTGCGGTGTGACGCGATTGTCAATGCCGCCAACAGCCAGATGCTGGGCTGCTTTTATCCCTGCCACGGCTGCATCGACAATGCCATCCACACCTTTGCCGGTGTGCAGCTCCGGCTGGCCTGTGCGGAATTGATGAGGCGGCAAGGCCATGAAGAACAGACCGGCCAGGCGAAAATCACATCGGCTTATAATCTCCCTTGCCGCTACGTCATCCATACGGTTGGCCCGATCATCCGAGGAAATCTCACAAAGAAAGATAAGGAGCTGCTTGCGTCCTGTTACCGTTCCTGCCTGGAAACGGCGGATGAAAGCCACCTGAAAAGCATCGCTTTCTGTTGTATCTCAACGGGCGAGTTCCATTTTCCAGGCGATAAGGCGGCAGAGATTGCGGTAAACACGGTAAAAGCATACCGGCAGGAAACACATAGCAATATGGAGGTAATATTTAATGTTTTCAAAGATAAAGACTATCAGCTCTACCGAGACTTACTCAGAGCAGATTAAAAGATTGAAAAATACCCTTGAAACGGCCGATGCGGTTATTATTGGGGCTGGTGCAGGACTTTCCACCGCAGCCGGTTTTGTATATGACGGCGAGAGGTTCCGCCAGAACTTTGCCGACTTTGAAAAAAAGTATGGATTCCACGATATGTACTCCGGAGGGTTTTACCCTTACGGCACTCCGGAAGAATATTGGGCGTATTGGAGCCGCTATATCTACATCAACCGCTATATGGACGCACCGAAACCAATTTACGATGAACTTTTGAAATTGGTTAGGGATAAAGATTACTTTGTGATTACCACGAATGTGGATCACTGTTTTCAAAAAGCGGGTTTTGACAAAAAGCGGTTATTCTATACCCAGGGCGACTATGGCCTGTTTCAGTGCAGCGTGCCCTGTCATCAAGGAACCCATGACAATGCAGCGATTATTCGTACAATGGTTAAGGCACAAGGCTATGTGATTTCTGAAAATGGCGAGTTAAGTTTGCCGGATGGGATTTTGCCTCAAATGAAGGTTCCTTCTGAATTGATTCCTCACTGTCCAAAGTGCGGCAAACCAGTGAGCATGAACCTTCGGTCTGATGATACCTTTGTGGAGGACGAAGGCTGGCACCGAGCAGCACACCGATATTCTGATTTCCTCCGCAGGCATCAAAACATGCAAATCCTGCTTTTGGAGCTTGGGATAGGATATAATACGCCTGTTATCATTAAGTATCCGTTTTGGCAAATGACAGCGAAAAATCCGAAGGCTGTTTATGCCTGTATCAATAACGGTGAAGCGGCTTGCCCAAAAGAAATTACCGTTCAGTCTATTTGCATTAATAATGATATTAACAGTGTGATTGGAGACTTAGGATAACTTGATGTACGATATATGGAATTCATGGCACAGCGGTTAACACCTTAACAAAAGGGGATTATCGTTACGCTCAAGCGCATAGGTGCGATACGCCGACCGCAAGTATAACGCTCAGATAGAGCTTATGTACCTCAATGCCCTTAATGAGGAGTTTGCCGACAAAAGTGATAAAAATAAGAAACGCCAAAAATCTTGATTTTACAAGGCCTTCGGCGTTGTTTGTGGCGTCCCTGCCCGGATTCGAACCGGGGGCGTTTCGCTTAGGAGGCGAACCCTCTATCCTGCTGAGGTACAGGGACTTATATCAAATTTTATAGCTTGCTTACAAAGTAACAATTATTTCTGCCCCAAAAGTGGACGCTGTAACAACTTCTTTAAGAGGCGGACACTTTATTCTGCAGAGCTACAGGTACAACAGATATATTTTACAATTGGCAATCTAAAAAGTCAATAAAAAGAGACGGTAGACACTTAATTTCTTGTAGGTTTGTTTAAACATGTTGGACAGAGAATTCGTTTGGAAAAAGTCAGCGGAGGAATACGTATATTGTTCCGGATAGGCCGCCAAGATGCGCAGACAGGTGAGCTCGTCGATGGCAGTGTACTGAAGTGCAGCTCTGGATAGACGATATGACGGCGCGGAACCATCTTCACATCTACCTGGATTCTTTGGCCAGGAATGTCATCTGTTTATAAGGTTTTGGCTTGAAGGGTATTTCCTTCTCCTACGCAGGGAGCAAACAAAGTTTACGCATGACCCGAAACAGACTTTCGGGACGTTAAGTGTACTCCGCTGGCACAGCCGGTGCCACAGCTCCACCATGCCCAGGCTGGGATTGTGGCAGCGTTTCTCTTGGATCAACTTCAGCTCTGCCTTCGCGTGCCGGTTGGGATAGTGGTGAGGGTAGCAGGACTGACAGGCCAGAGACCCCACAGTCCCATTCCAGTGGGCAGAGGTACGGCCGGCGCTTGGTATACTTTCGACCGGCTCGGCTGACCCTATATTTCTGCGCATATTTCAACAGGGATTGCAGATACTCCATGTCCTGTGTGATACTCTAGCTCATGAAGGATATGGCTTCCCCTCGGTCAATTGTCCAACTACAACCGATGAGCACTCATCCTTTTCATTCATCTATCTAACATGTATTGTAATTCTAAAATGGTATGTTCTATGGAAAATCATCGATTGACAAACAAAAACAACTTTGATATACTGAAACCGTATTGGATGGACGATGATTATTACGCATATTTGTTAAGATCATTTTTCAAAAGATGCTCTTAGTGAATATGCGTTTTATTTTAGCCCAAGTACAAAATTGATTTTAAATAGGAGGCATCTTGCATGTATAAAGGTACAGTAAAGTGGTTTAATGCGCAAAAGGGCTTTGGATTTATCTCCAATGACGAGGGTGGAGAAGACGTATTTGTGCATTTCTCAGCAATCGTCTGCGATGGCTTTAAATCACTGAACGAGGGACAAAAAGTGACATACGACGTAGAACAAGATGAGCGCAATGGCAATAAATTGAGAGCTGTTAACGTCTGCGTTGCCGAATAGACAAATAATTACGAAAGATGAATAAAGAGCTATGGAATTCCATAGCTCTTTTGTGTATCTTCGTATACAGAATATTACCTGGTTTCTGTATGAAAAAACAATAAAGAATTCTGGAAAATTGTTTTATGGGAAAATAATTCTCTCTAAAAATAGCAGTGCACAGTGGGGAAAAACGCCCCACTGGAATACATCTAACAGGTAATGTTATTGAGAGATAAATTTGAGCCCGCCATCCACGCCCCAACTGTCTAATTCGGCAAAGTTGAGATAAATTTGGGATTTGGAGAGCCCAAAGTCCTTTTCATACATGTCAAACAAAGCCTTGGCGAACGCCTCTTTTTTCTCCCTTGGAGAGGGACCAAACAGTTTGACGATGGTATAACCACCTAAATCCACTGGATTGCCCTGATAGAATAAATCACAACCTGTTTGGATCTGGATCATCACATTGCTCTCGCTTTTACCGGGCAGGATAGAGATCAACTCTCCGATTTTTTTCTTCATGGATAGCACTTGGTCGCGCTCCAGTTTTTTCCCAATTCTCACATCTACAAATGGCATAATTTTCTCCTTTACAAACATTTTTACTTTTATCATATCGATTTTTGCAGACGATGGCAATACCAAAAGGAAAGATTTTGCTTGGAGAAGACAAAAACGGGTATTAATGAGACATTGAAGAAAGTTG
>CAJJPW010000154.1 GCA_905193725.1 uncultured Eubacteriales bacterium | reverse complement strand
CCTGCGTCTCCCCGCCACCGATGTAAATATCCCCGCTCACCATCTCATCTTCTGCCAAAAACGCCGCCTGGGTCTGGTCCGCCAAATCCACAATCTCCTGAGCACGTCGCCGCAGAAACATTCCCTCCTCCGTGAGGGCAATTTTTCGGTTGCCACGCACAAATAGTTTTTTCCCCAGCTCATCCTCCAAATCCATTAGCTGCTTGGACAAGGTGGGCTGAGTTACGTGAAGGGATTGGGCAGCAGCCGTGATACTTTCCTCCCGTGCCACCGCCAAAAAGTACCGTAACACTCTCAGTTCCATGATCTTGTACCTCCTTGCTAATTTCATTATAGGTGTTTCTTCCTATGCCTGTCAACTATAGCAGTTAATAATTTATAAGTATTTGTTATTTTTACAGATAGTTTATATAATAACAGTAGATAGGAGGTGCAGATATGGCCAATCGCATCAGGGACAAAGCATCATTTGAACAAAACCTAAAGGATGCCGGCGTAGATAGCGCCCTGGCCCAACAGTGCATAGTGCTTTACGAACAGCACAAAATCGTTCCAGCGCTCAGGCTGCTCACTGGCCATAGGGCGTCTCTACTGCAAGCACTCCATGACAATCAAAAAAAACTGGATTGCCTGGATTATTTGTTATATCAGATGAGAAAAGAATCAAATTAGGAGGAAGATTACTATGATAGACTTTCAATTATTCACCCCCACAAAACTCTTATTTGGAAGAGGAAAATTAGACGAGCTCAGCAAGCAAAAGCTGCCCGGGAAAAAGGCCATGTTGCTGATCTCCCGGGGCAAATCCGTCCGGACAAACGGCGCTTTAGACCGCACAGCGGAACAGCTAAAGCAAGCTGGCGTGGAATTTGCCGTATTTGACAAGATCATGGAAAACCCTTTAAAGGGCGTGATCATGGAAGGAGCGTCCTTCGCCCGGGAAAACGGCTGCGATTTTATCGTCGCACTGGGCGGCGGCGCGGTATTGGATTCCTCTACTGCCATTGCGGCCATGGCCACCAATCCAGGGGATCTGTGGGATTACGTAGTGGGCGGCACTGGCAAAGGGCAGCCACTGGTCAACAAAGCCCTCCCCGTAGTGACCATCGCCACCACCTCAGGTACCGGCTCTGAAATCAACTGCTGGGGTGTCATCTCCAACCCCCAGACCCACGAGAAGATCGGCTTTGGTGGTGCAGACTGCCTGTGCCCCGTCCTCTCCATCGTGGATCCAGAGCTTATGAAGACTGTGCCCCCAAAATACACCGCATATCAGGGGTTTGACGCCTTGTTCCACAACACAGAGGTGATGATCAGCAACGGGATCAACCTCTTAAGCGAGGCCATCGCCCTTTCGGCCATTGAGAATATCGCCAAATACCTTCCACGGGCGGTTACGGACGGAAACGACCTGGAGGCGCGGGAGCACGTGGCCTATGGCAGCACCATTGCCGGCCTCACCATGCAACTCACCAGCACCACCGCCGAGCACTCTATGGAACACGCCATGAGCGCCTTTCACCACAACCTGCCTCACGGCGCAGGGCTCATCATGATCTCCAAGGCATTTTACGAGTTCTTTATCCAGGAGCACGCCTGTGATGAGCAGTTTATCAAAATGGCCAAGGCCATGGGCATAGAGAATGCGAGCAAACCAGAGGATTTTATCACCGCTTTGGTGAAACTCCAGGAGGATTGCGGTGTGGCAGATCTGAAGATGAGCGATTATGGCTTTACCACCGAGGAGTTCCTGCCATTGGCTATCAATGCCCGGGAGACCATGGGCGGCTTGTTCCTGGCCAATCCTTGCGAGATGTCCGACGCGCAGTGTGCTGAGATCTTTCAAAAATCCTATCGGTAAGGGAGCATAGAGATGGATCTAAAAGAGTATTTAGAGCAGCTCAATTCAGGCAGGCATATTGAGGCGGGAGGCCCGGTGCACCAATACATGCACGGGGTCTCTCAGGAAGCCCTTCGGTTGACCGCCCAGCTCAATGGCAGCTACCATACGCCGGAGGAAGTGCGGGAGATCTTCTCCCAGATCATCGGCAAGCCAGTGGACCCAACCTTTGGGATGTTTCCACCGTTCTACACCGACTGCGGCAAGAACATCACCATCGGCAAACACGTGTTCATCAATATGGGCTGTAAGTTTCAAGATCAGGGAGGGATTTTTATCGATGACGGCGCTCTCATTGGGCACAACGTGGTGCTAGCCACTCTCAATCACGACATCGACCCCAATACCCGCCACAGCATGACCCCTAGGCCCATTCGCATCGGCAAAAACGCGTGGATCGGCGCCAATGCCGTCGTTTTACCCGGCGTGAGCGTTGGGGACGGCGCGATTATAGCGGCCGGTGCTGTGGTATCCCAAGATGTACCGCCCTGCACCATAGTAGGCGGCGTGCCCGCCAAGGTCATTCGAGAGATTTGAGGTGTATTCTATGAAAAAAGTGTTGATTATATCCACCAGTTTGCGCAAGGGCAGCAATTCTGAATGTCTGGCAGATCAGTTTTTGCGGGGCACCCAAGATGCTGGCCACCATGTGGAGAAAATTCGCCTAGCAGGTGCGGACATTCACTTCTGCACAGGGTGTCTTTGCTGCCAGCAGACCCAGCAGTGCGTCATTCCAGACGATGCTGTGGCCATCGCCCAAAAGGCCAAAGAGGCAGATGTGCTCGTTTTCGCCACACCCATCTACTATTACGAGATGAGCGGGCAGATGAAGACGCTGCTAGACCGGCTCAACCCGCTATTTCCCTCCGACTATCGCTTTCGAGAGGTGTATCTACTAGCCACTGCCGCCGATGAGGAGGAATCTGCCATGGATGGCGCTGTACAGGGATTACAGGGGTGGATTAGCTGCTTTCCCAAGGCGCGACTTGCAGGCGTGCTCCGGGGCGTAGGCATAAACGATGCAGGAGAGGTTCGGGCACTTTCTAAACACCAGGGCGTTTTGAAGGCTGCCTATGACATGGGAAGGAGCCTCTCATGAGACGATGGGGACTTGTCTTAGCGGCTTTGATACTCTCTCTAGCCGTTTTTACCTCCTGCACCGGCCCAACGGCACAAGAACCCTCCCAGCCAGCCGCCAGTTCACAGAGCACACCTTTCCCCTCTCCATCTAGCGCAGAAAATGCACCTATAGCGGAAACCCAGGAGCAAGAGACAACCGTCACATTGACGGTAAATGGCCAGGAGTTTGAGGCTGTGATCTACGACAACCCATCATCCAGGGCATTCATCCAGCTGCTCCCCCTGTCTGTGGAAATGGAAGAGCTCAATGGAAACGAAAAGTATTATTATTTTGAGGATCCATTGCCTGCCGATAGCCAAGCCGTGCAAAGCATACAGGTGGGAGATCTGATGCTCTATGGGGACGACTGCTTTGTGCTCTTTTATGAGGATTTTGAAACGCCCTACAGCTACACGCCCCTGGGGAAAATACAAAACCCAGAGGGCCTTAAGGAGGCGCTGGGCACGGGAAATATCCAAGTTGCCATCACTCAATAGGTAGGCCATTTACATCGACTAAGGCGCTCACAACCAAAAGATCATTTGGTGATAGAAGCAAAGAGCCTATAGAAGCTCAGACTCACTGGGCTATTATAGGCTCTTCTCCATTCAAAATTTATTCTCACTCCACAAACATGCAATCTCCAAAGGAGAAAAAGCGGTATCTCTCACGCACTGCCTCCTCATAGCACCTGAGAGTGAATTCCCTGCCCATTAACGCGCTGACCAGCATGATCAGCGTGGACTCAGGCAGATGGAAATTGGTGATGAGGCTGTCTACCACGTGAAATTCATACCCTGGGTAGATGAAGATGTCCGTGCTCCCAGAGAGGTCTTTTCCCTCACCCAGCTGTTCCCACACGCTCTCCAGCGTCCGCACGCTGGTGGTGCCCACGGCGATCACCCTTCTGCCCTCCTCCTTGGCTCTGTGGATGGCCTGAGCAGAAGTGGCGGAAACAAAATACTTTTCGCTATGCATGTGGTGCTGCAAAATGTCCTCCGCCTTGACCGGCCGAAAGGTTCCCAGCCCTACATGGAGCAAAATAGGCACCACCTCCACCCCCATTTGCCGAATCTCCTCCAGCAACTGTGGCGTAAAGTGCAGGCCGGCTGTGGGTGCAGCGGCGGAACCGCTTTGCCTGGCGTACACCGTCTGATAGCGGGATTGATCCTCCAGCTTTTCGGTGATATAGGGCGGCAGCGGCATCTGGCCGATCTCCAGCAGGATTTCCTCGAAAATCCCCTCATATTCGAAGGAGACCTCTACGACTCCGTCTTCCTTCTTCTCTAAGATCTCCGCCCGCAGCTTGCTTCCAAAGCCCACGTGATCTCCCACTTTCAGCTTCTTTCCGGGGCGCAAGATCACATCCCAGTGGCCGCTGGGGAGCCGCTCCAGCAGGAGAAATTCCACCTGCCGCTGGGTGCCCTCTTTGATGCCGTAAATCCGCGCTGGCAGCACTTTGGTCTCGTTGATCACCAGCACGTCTCCAGGATGCAAATACTCTATAATATCCTTAAAGTGCCTGTGCTCCCAGGATTGGCTTTTCCGATCCACCACCATCATGCGGGATTCGTCCCGCTTTTCTATGGGGGTCTGGGCGATCAGCTCCTTGGGCAGCTCATAGCTAAAATCCTTTGTCTTCAACCTTCTATTTCACCTCAATTTACTCTCTCATACATCCAGCTTCATCTGGTCGGAATTGTCTTTTCCCCCCTTGGGAGGGGCGATCTTCATGTGGTCATAAGCCTGGGGCATAGCCAGTCTGCCCCGCGGTGTTCTGGCGATAAAGCCCAGCTGAATGAGAAATGGCTCTACCACGTCCTCGATGGTGGAAGTCTCCTCTCCAGTGGCAGCACTGAGGGTATCCAGTCCCACCGGTCCGCCGCCGAATTTGACCATCAGCGTCTCCAGATAATTTCTGTCCACGCCGTCCAGCCCCAGCTGGTCTACCTCCAGCATTTTCAGCGCCTGATCTGCCACCTCTTGGGTGATCACCCCGTCCGCCTTCATCTGGGCGTAGTCCCGCACCCGCTTGAGCAGCCGATTGGCCACACGGGGGGTGCCACGAGAGCGACGGGCGATTTCCAGCGCCCCTTGATCGTCCATGGGAATGTTCAAAATCCCCGCCGACCGTTTGACAATGGTCATCAGATCCTCTGGGGCGTATAGCTCCAGCCGCAGCAGCACGCCAAAGCGGTCTCGCAGGGGCGAAGTAAGGCTGCCTGCCCGGGTGGTGGCTCCAATGAGGGTGAAATGGGGCAGGTCCAGGCGGATGGAGTTAGCTGAGGGCCCCTTGCCGATGATGATGTCGATGGCGTAGTCCTCCATGGCAG
>CAJJPW010000153.1 GCA_905193725.1 uncultured Eubacteriales bacterium | reverse complement strand
TTTTCGTGCCTATTATGATTTCCAATATGGCAGCAGGGAACCTGTCCATACGCTATGGACTCAAAGGCCACTGTACCTGTGTGGTGACGGCTTGTGCTACGGGAACCCATGCCATTGGAGATGCGTTTCACGTGATCAAATATGGCCAGGCGGATGCCATGCTGGCAGGTGGTGCAGAGGCGACCATCACTCCGCTGGCAGTGGGTGGCTTTGTGGGCATCTCGGCTCTTTCTACCTCCCAAGACCCCTATCGAGCCAGCATCCCTTTTGACAAGGAGAGAACAGGCTTTGTGATGGGAGAAGGCGCTGGAGTAGTGGTGTTAGAGGAATACGAACACGCAAAAAAAAGAGGCGCTAAAATCTATGCAGAGGTTTTGGGGTATGGTGCTACAGCAGATGCCTACCACATGACGGCTCCAGATCCAGAGGCAGAGGGATGTGTTCATGCGATGCGTCTGTGTTTAGAAGAGGCGGGCATTCAGCCGGATCAGGTGGATTATATCAATGCCCATGGCACTTCTACACTCTATAATGATAAAACGGAGGCATTGGCTATTAAGAAACTGTTTGGAGAGTCCGCCAAGGTTGCGGTATCCTCTACCAAATCTATGACGGGACATCTGCTGGGAGCAGCGGGTGCGATTGAAGCCATTGCCTGTGCAAAGGCCATTGTAGAAGGATACTTGCCTCCTACCATTAACTATCAGGTCAAAGACGAGGAATGCGACTTAGATGTAGTTCCCAACCAGGGTAGGCAGCAGGAGGTGAAATACGCCATTTCCAACTCGTTGGGATTTGGCGGACACAACGCCTCGCTATTATTTGGAAAGTTATAATGCTAGAAAAAGAGAGATAAATGTGCTGATGAGAGCAAAGGGGCGCGTTTACTCTCTTTTCTCGCTGGATCAATGAAAAGGGGGACTGTGGGTCGTCCCTGAGAGGAGTGACAAAATGGATATAAAAAAAGTAGTTACATTAATCGATTCCTTGGAAAAGACAGGATGGAATGAGTTTAAAATGGAGGAAGGAGACTTTAGCCTTACTCTCAAGAGAAATGCTGCGAAAAAATATCATGCAAATGAGCCGTTAGAAGAGGAAATAGAAGAATTTGAACCCATCGTAGAAAAGCAAGCCGGTGCGCCTGCTACAGACCAGGGACAGGAAAGTGGACCAAAGGGAAAAGATGTCACCTCTCCACTAGTGGGCATTGTTAGAGAATTGCCGGGGGACAAAAAAGTGATAGCTGGCACCCAGCTCAAAGAGGGAGATGTGCTGTGCAATATCGAGGCTATGAAGCTCTTGAACGAAGTCACCATGCCAGAGGATGGCACCATTACCTATGTGGCAGTTTCTGATGGAGACAGCGTAGAGTTTGGGCAGATTTTATTTCAATATATTTAGAGAAGGAAAGGGGATAAAAAAACATGTCAGATGTATTAAATAGAGAGCAAATTAAACAGATTATCCCCCACAGAGAGCCATTCTTGTTGGTTGATGAGGTAACAGAGCTCCGGGTGGGAGATGGAACAGTGGCAAAGCTCACCCTCACAGGGGAGGAGGACTTTTTTAAGGGTCATTTCCCAGGGAACCCAATTATGCCCGGCGTTTTGATCGTAGAGGCACTGGCGCAGGCGGGCGCTGTGGCCATCTTATCTCACGAGGATTTTAAAGACAAATTGGCGCTGTTTGGCGGCATCAATAAAATGCGGTTTAAGCACCAGGTAGTCCCAGGAGATACCTTGGTTTTAAAGACACAGGTGACGAAGAAAAACCACACAGCAGGTGTTGCTACTGTTGAGGCAACAGTGGATGGCAAGATAGCGGCCAAAGGAGAAATCCTATTTGTATTAGTGGATAGAAAATAGAGTTATCCACAATGCCTGTGGCATAATAACCGAAAAAAAACAAAAATACGCCGTGGGGTTGTGGAAAAAATACCAAGTTATGCACAATTTGTGCTTGAATTGTGGATAACATGTGTGCAAAACTTCGGAGGCATGGAATTCATGATAGAGAAAATTTTGATTGCCAATCGTGGGGAAATTGCAGTGCGAGTCATACGGGCGGCCAGAGAGCTGGGAATTCAAACGGTGGCAGTGTACTCAGTTTCCGACAAAGACGCGTTACACGTGCAGCTAGCAGATGAGGCAATCTGTATTGGACCGGATAACATCAAAGACAGCTATTTGAATCCCTATACCATTTTATCGGCAGCCTATATTACAGGGGCAAATGCGATTCATCCAGGATATGGTTTCTTATCGGAAAACCCTAAGTTTGTGAGGATGTGCCAGAAGAGCAATCTCATCTTCATTGGGCCAGATTCCTCGGCGATGGAAAAGATGGGGGATAAACTCTACGCTAGAAGGCTGATGACACAGGCCGATGTGCCGGTGATTCCAGGGACACTGGAGGAAATACAGAGCCCAGAGATGGCGGAAAAATGGGCGGAAAAACTGGGATATCCTGTGATGATCAAGGCGGCAGCAGGAGGCGGAGGAAGGGGAATCCGCAAAATAACCTGCAAAGAAGAAGTGGAAGCGGCCTTTTTATCGGCAAAGGCAGAGGCGGAAGGCGCTTTTGGAGACGGCCGGCTTTACATGGAAAAGTGCATGGAAAATGCAAGGCACATTGAGGTTCAAATTCTATGTGATTTGTTTGGCAATGCGGTACATCTGTATGAGCGGGAGTGCTCTTTGCAGCGGAGGAACCAAAAGGTCATGGAAGAGGCGCCTTGTATTGCATTGACGCCGGAAAAGAGAGAGGAAATTGGCAGCGCGGCTGTTAGGGCAGCCAAAGCGGCAGAATATAAAAATGCGGGAACGATAGAGTTTCTATTGGATAAAGAGGGAAACTACTACTTTATGGAACTCAATGCGCGCATTCAGGTAGAGCACCCGGTAACGGAGATGGCTACGGGCATTGACTTGATCAAACAGCAGATCTTTATTGCCGACGGAACGCCCTTAGGGCTTCGTCAGGAGGATATCCATCTAAAAGGGCACGCGATTGAGTGTCGCATCAATGCAGAAGACCCTGCAGCGGGATTTCGCCCATGCTGCGGTACCATTGAGGTGGTCAACGTGCCAGGGGGGCCCAACGTGCGCTTTGACTCTCTCATCTATTCGGGATATCAAGTGCTGCCCTATTTTGACTCGATGATCGGCAAACTCATCGTCATGGACGAGACGAGAGATATGGCTATGGCAAAAATGCGTTCTGCTCTTACCGAATTGGTAGTAGAAGGCATTGAGACAAATATTGATTTTCAACTAGACCTACTGACCAATGAGAAGGTTATAAAGGGAGAACTGGATACAGGGCTGATTTCCAGAATTATGGAGGAATAATATGGGATTATTTAACAGCAAAGTGGGAAAGAAATCCAAAAAGATCGTCCTCACCAATGCGATGCTCAGCCGGCAAATTTCTGACCAGAGAAGCCAGAGTGAAGACAGATCCCAGCAACAGATCCCCTCTGTCAGCGAACAATATAGTGCACAAGAGACTAGCGAGGGACTGTTTGAGAAATGTCCCAACTGTTTTACCGTGCTTTATGCAGATGATCTGATGGAAAACCAACACGTCTGCATGAACTGCGGCTACCACTTTCGCCTTACCGCACGGCAGAGAATTGCCTTTACAGTGGATGACGGCAGTTTTTGTGAGATGGATAGAGATTTGGTGGGGCAAAACCCACTGGATTTTCCGGGCTACGAGAAAAAACTGGGCAAGATTCGCACAGGAACAGGAGAACAAGAGGCCATCGTCACGGGAACGTGCACCATCGGTGGGGAGCGAGCTGTCATAGCCGTGATGAACGGCTACTTTATGATGGGCAGCATGGGCGCCGCCGTGGGAGAAAAATTCACCTTAGCAGCGGAAAAAGCGCTGGAAGAGAGAATTCCCCTCATTGCCTTTACTGTCTCAGGAGGAGCGCGGATGCAGGAGGGATTGGTGTCTCTCATGCAGATGGCGAAGACCAGCGCAGTGCTCGGTAAGTTGGACCAGGAGAAGATCCCCTATTTTGTAGTGCTCACAGACCCCACCACGGGAGGAGTTACGGCCAGCTTTGCCATGCTCGGGGATATTACACTGGCAGAGCCGGATGCCTTGGTAGGATTTGCAGGCCGGCGGGTGATTGAGCAAACAGTCCGTCAGACGCTGCCGGATAACTTCCAGAGGGCAGAGTTCTTGCTGGAGAAGGGATTTATCGACAAGATTGTCCCCAGAAAAGAGTTGCCAGGGGTACTTTGCCAATTAATCAAGCTGCATAAGGAGAGATGGCAAAATGGATAATATGGAGCGCACTGCTTGGCAAAGAGTGGAGCTGGCGAGAAATACCAAGCGGCCTACTGCCAAGTACTATATCGAACAGATGATGGAAAACTTCATGGAACTACATGGGGATCAGCTGTTTCGAGACGATCCTGCCATGATTGGTGGGATTGGCACGATAGGACCATACTGCGTAACGGTGATTGGTCAGGAAAAGGGAGATACCATTGAAAATAAAGCAAGATGCAATTTTGGATGTGCTCATCCAGAAGGTTATCGGAAATCTCTTCGCCTGATGAAGCAAGCTGAAAAGTTTGGACGCCCGGTGATCTGCATTGTAGACACGCAAGGGGCGTATTGTGGCATTGGTGCGGAAGAGAGGGGCATGGGCCGGGCGATTGCCGAGAATCTACAGGCCATGGCTATGCTGGAGATCCCGATAGTAAGTGTGCTGATAGGAGAAGGAGGCAGCGGAGGCGCCTTAGCCCTAGCAGTGGCAAATCAAGTGGCCATGTTGGAAAACTCCGTATATTCTATTTTGTCTCCAGAGGGATTTGCCAGCATCTTGTTCAAAGATGGAACCCGGGCGATAGAAGCGGCTGAGTTGATGAAAATGACGGCGAAAGAGGTGAAACAGCTGGGGATTATAGACCAGGTAATACCAGAGCCAGACGGTGGTGCACACCAAAATCCAGAAAAGACAGCAGCTGAAATCAAAGCATTTATACTATCCGCTTTAGATGGAATGAAAGGAAAAAGCGGGCAGATATTGCAACAAGAGCGATACGAGAAGTTTAGAAAAATGGGGACGTCCAGCATTCACAGGTAATTTGATTTGAAAAAAATGATATGAGTAAAAAAGCTATGCCTTGGAAATAAGGCATAGCTTTTTTGCTTCTTCCTTCTAGTGAGCGATAGAATAAGCAAATTGATTAAAACAATCAAATATGTCAAATTGTAATCAACAATACTATAAAAAATGATAAATTTTTTGCTAATAAGTGGAGATATATAGGGAATTTTTGGAACTTTAATTATATTTAGGATATAAATCCATAAAAAACTTTTAAAAAATATTATAAAAATGATTAAATCAATCAAAAAC
>CAJJPW010000152.1 GCA_905193725.1 uncultured Eubacteriales bacterium | reverse complement strand
GTTGGAAAACAGCATACCCATTGTCGCCCGGGCGTTTTTTGCCAATGTCATGCATTCTTCCTCTTTGATGCCGTAATCAGACATCTTCAAATCCGCTACGCCGTAGGCCTCTTCCAAGGCGACCAATGCCGTAATAAAGTCCTGTGGTATATTGGCGTCGCTCTTGCCCAGAAAGCGGGCCATCTCCACAAAGCGTTGGTCGCAAATGTGCTTGTCAATCCAAAATTGGAAGTACTCCTTGGCGATCATGATCAACCCTGCTCCATGGGGCAGTTCAGGGTGGAATGCGCTCATGGCATGCTCCATAGAGTGTTCGCTCGTGCAGGCGCCCACCACCATGGAATAGCCAGAAAGAGTATTGGCAAAGGCCACCGCCTCTCTCGCCTCCATATCCTCCCCGTCTTTCACTGCCCTGGGAAGGTATTTTCCGATGTTCTCTATGGCTGTGCGCTCTACCATATCGCTCATCAAATTGTGAGCGCTGGAAATATAACCCTCCAGCGAGTGAAAGAGCGCATCAAAGCCCTGGTATGCCGTAAACTTAGGTGGCACTGTCTTCATCAGCTCAGGATCTACAATAGCCAGCACGGCAAACAGCGAGCCAGCACCAATGCCGATTTTTTCGTTGGTGTCGGGGTTGGTGATCCCCCCTGCCGCGTCCACCTCACTGCCCGTTCCCGCTGAAGTAGTAATGGCGACCCATGGAAGTGGTTGTCTGTCCAGCGGTTTGCCCTTTCCAGTCTCTCCAAAGGCGTAATCCCAAAGATCATCGGATGGCTGCGGAGCGAACAACGCCATGACTTTTGCCGCATCCATCACGCTGCCTCCGCCCAGGGCTACCACAAAATCGCAGGCCTCTCGCCTCGCGAGCATGGCCCCCTCTTCTACCACGGCCTTGAGCGGATTCGCCGCCACCTTGTTAAAGATCACATATTCACATCCCGCTTTTTTCAGCGCTTCCTCTGTGCGGGCGAGGGAACCGTTGGCCACTGTCGATTTTCCATTTGAAACCACAAGCAGTGCCTTCTTCCCAGGCATTTTTTGCTTGTGAAGTTGGCCAAGCGCACCTGCTCCAAAGATCACTCTGGTGGGTGCAAAAAAGTTATACTGACTCATACTTATCCTCCTCGTCTATTTTCAACTGATCTTTTACAAAAGGATCATAGCCATGCAGATGCCCAGTCGGCCAGCGCTTTGCTCGAGGTGCTCACCTCAAACCGCTTTCCCTTTTCCACCTTTGCCCCTGGCGCCAGAGCCTGCATGTTTTTCCCAGAATCTCCAATTGGGCTCATGCCAGAGGTGGCAAAGGGAACCACCGTTTTTCCGCTGAAGTCGTATTCTTCCATAAACGTGTCAATAATGGAGGGTTCTCTATACCACCAGATAGGAAAACCGACAAATACCACGTCATACTGGCTCATTTCTTCCACCTTAGAGCGAATGGCCGGCCTACAATTTACATCGCCCATTTCGATAGAACTCCTGCTCTTTTTGTCCTGCCAGTCCAAATCAGCACTTGTATAGGGAATTTCCGGCTGAATCTCGAATAATTCCCCGCCGATTTCCCCTGCCAGTTTTTCCGCTACCTTGGCCGTCTCTCCACTTGCACTAAAATATGCTACCAACGCTTTGCTCATTGTAATAACGCCTCCTTATATTGCCTTGATTGACTTTTTTCTTGAAACTGCATATAATTTATTTAACTTTATAATACAACTTAAACTGAACTTTAAGTCAAGGTTTTTTTGAAAAATTCTCATTTTGGAGGAGATTTACGATGCTGTATACCATTGGAGAAATAGCCAAAATGTTAGGCGTCCCCGCTTCTACCCTTCGCTATTACGATCAGGAGGGCCTGCTTCCCTTTGTGAAGCGCTCGAACGGCGGCATTCGCATGTTTAGCGATAGGGATTACGAGTGGTTAAAGGTCATAGAATGTCTCAAGCGGTCCGGCCTGTCCATCAAGGATATCAAAACATATATCGACATGACCCAAAAGGGCGACGATTCCCTTGCAGAACGGTTAGAACTGTTCCGTTCCCGGAGAGACGCCGTGAAAAGGCAAATCGAAGAACTCCAGGGAACCCTTGCGCTCCTGGAGTTCAAGTGCTGGTATTATGAACGGGCCATTGAGGATGGCACCGAAGAAAAAGTGCGTACCCTGCCCCTGGAGAAATTGCCAAAGCAGCATCGTACCGTAAAGGAAAATATCCAAAGCAGCATCGTACCAAACGCAATGCCGTTTCGCGAAAAATAAGGCCGCCTATCTCCCTATACGTCAGAAGGTTTTGATGACATATGGCCCGTCTTTTTATAGGGAGGTGCATCCACATCATATGGGAAAGACGCAGAAAAATGTCGTCCCTTTTCCCAACTCACTATTTACAGATATTTGTCCTTGGTGCGCCTCTACAATCCACTTTGCCATGGAAAGTCCAAGACCACTGCTTTCCGAATGTCTGGAAGGGTCTGCCTGATAAAAACGATCCCAGATTCGTGGTAAGTCTTGAGAGGAAATGCCAATTCCATCGTCCTTTACCGCGATTTCAATATGGTCATTCCCTATTCTTCTAGCCGATACCCAGATGTGGCCGCCTAGCTTTCCATAATTGACTGCATTTTCCAGCAGATTTCCCAATAACCGTATCATTAGCGTCTGATCGGCTTTCATATATATGCCGGGTTCAATATCCGTTTCCAAGGCAATATCCCTTCCCCGGGCTATTTCGGCGAATTCTTCTACGACCATCTCACTGAGCTCACTCAAATTCACTTGTTCCAGATTCAGTTTTTCTCTTCCCTGATCCGCTCTGGAAAGTAGAAGCAGCTGGGAAACCATTTCCGCCATAACCTTTACTCTGCGGTGGATAATTGAGACTTCTCGCCTGCCTTCTTCATCCAGATGATTTCCTTCCAAAAGTTCTTCGCACTGCATGAGAACGACGCTAACTGGCGTCCTCAATTCGTGTGCAACATCGCTGGTAAATTGCTTTTCTCGTTTCATTCCCTCTTCGATTGTGCCCAACAGTTCGTCAAAAGTGTTGGCAAGGGTATAAATCTCATCCCTTCCCTTACCCAGGTTAATCCGCTTGGAGAGATCTTTCTCTTTTTGAATATTCTGCACGGTTTTCGTGATTTTAGCCACGGGATAAAGAGCACGTCGGCTCAGCAAGTACCCGCAAAACGCTGTGAGAAAAACCAACAGCGGAAATAGAATTAAAGCAATATACAGCGTATATCTGAAATCCCGTTCGGCGTCGCTGATAGAGACTATACCACGAACAACGATAGAGTGGTTGTTTTGCAACAAAACTTCCATATCCAGGACATAATACTCGTTTTCGTCCGTATTGACCGTCCTCAGGTTTCCCTTTTCAAAAGGGAGTTCATAGGTAAAGCCATACGGAATTCTCCCGTAAAGCAACTCAAAGCTGTCTTCGTCATAGACCGAAAGATAGACTCCATCCTCTAAATCCATCAGATCGGAATCAAATTCCAATTGTCCTTCCTTAAATTCAATATCTTCGAAAGCGCTGCCGACACGCCCTTCCAGCGTAGATTCTACATTGGATAAAATTTCGCGGGAACTAATGGAAAATAGCAAAATCAGCACAATACCTACAACACAAATCATCATCCCTGTATGAAGCAAAACCAATCTTGTTTTTAGAGACATCCTTTTCATAGAAAGTCTCCCTTTAATACATATCCGTGTCCGCGGACCGTATGGATAAGCTTATTCTCATATCCTTCATCAATCTTTTTTCGCAGATAGCGGATATATACGTCAATCACATTGGAGCCACCTGAAAAATCATAATCCCACACATGTTGCTCCAGCTTATCGCGGCTTAGCACTGTCCCTGCGTTTTGCATCATATAATGGAGCAAAGCGTACTCCTTAGAAGACAGTTGGATTTCTCTCCTTCCGCGGAACACCCGCCGCGTATCCACATGAAGAGACAAATCCGCAACATTCAAAACATTACTTTTTTCCGTAACTGGCTTTCGAAGCAGCACCCTCAGCCGAGCCAGGAGTTCTTCAAACGCAAAGGGCTTTATCAGATAATCGTCCGCTCCGGCATCTAGCCCTGTTACCCGGTCTTCAATACTGTCTTTTGCCGTCAATAAAAGAACGGGCACAACATTACCTTCCCTACGCAATTTTTTCAAGACAGTAATACCATCCATTTTCGGCATCATGATGTCTAAAACCAAGGCGTCGTATTCCGCGCATGGCAAATAATCGAATACCTCTTCACCGTCCAAACAAGTATCTACGCTGTATCCAGATTCTTTTAGGCGTTTTTTGAGCAGCTGGTTTAAATCTCTTTCATCTTCTGCAATTAAAATTCTCATAAAATCCCACCTTTTCATCCAGTATATCATGATACTGAGATCAATAAAAGGATTCTATTACAAATAGGAAATCCACAGCAGATGCCGCGGATTTCCTGATCTATCTTGCCTTTATCCTTTATTGTCGGAAAATTAATCCCAGTGCTCCGCACTCCATTCAATAATATTCCCCGTGGAAGCATCCATCTCAAATTCATATTCTGTACGATTGTAGTAAATTTCTCCCTCATAAATCTGTCTGCCATCATCATGATCTAGATGGATATAAACGTCATTGGCAGTCGCCCCAGGTACTTTCGCCAGAACGATGTTGCGAGCTTTATCCACCGAAATGATCGTTCCATTTCCACCATTGTTCCCATTGTTTGGGGAATAGTGTTCAATGTCGAAATCAGAACTGATAATCTGGCCTGTAGATTTTTCAATCTCATAGTCGTATTCGGTTCCATTTGCATAGAACTCTACATCGTAAACTAAGCGGCCATCATCGTAGTCCTCCTTCACCCACAAAAATTGAGTATCCGTTTCAGCAATGCCAGCGTCCTGCAATGCTATTTCTTTCGCCTTTTCCTGCGTTATAGCAGAGGCAGTATTATTAAACTGAGGCTGAGACGGCGCGTTTGTATCATTGGTAGTGTTTTCAGTGTCGTTTGGCGTAGGTGTATCCGTAGTACTCATTCCAGGATCTATGGCAGAATCCACATTGTCTGAAATATCTGTACTGGAATCTGGCTGTAAGAGCCCTCCAGTTGTTTCCTGCCCGTTTGCATCGTACGAAGACTGCAGGATTTCACCAGAAATTCTTGCCACATCATAATCATAGCTTTTATCTGCAGTCTTAAAATCGATCTCATACACAGGAGAACCATCCTCCGTTCCTTTGCTTACACGAAGCGACAACACTTCTGCCTCCGATATACCCGCATGTGCAAAAGCAGCGGCCTTGGCTTCCTGTTCGCTAATTTCCGTACTTCTTGAATTAGATGCGGTTAAAGCCCACACTGTCCCGCCGCCAATGACAAGGAGTGCAACTATTG
>CAJJPW010000151.1 GCA_905193725.1 uncultured Eubacteriales bacterium | reverse complement strand
GGCCGGAGAACCCCCGGGGCCAGCGGATGGAGCTGATGATAAATCCCTCCGTCTCTAGCTCTGGCTTGCCCAGCAGCCCTTGGAGAATATCCCCCAGGGAGAGCTGCGCACTGCCCAGGCTCAGCCCTGCCAATATGGAAATGATCACTAGCGCCGATAACAGCACCAAAAGGGGGATGCCCCTCCCCCATAACTTCTCTTTATTCATTGGTTTCCTCTGGATACAGCAAGTCTAGCAAATACTCATAGGCCTCGGCCCACCGGGCATTTGGCTTGAAGTGGAACAGATCTTTGGGGAGAAAGTAGTAATTCCCCTCCTGTACGGCGCTGAGCTGCTGCCACTGTTCCTCCGCCAACACCCCTGTCATATACGCCTTAGCTGCCTCTTCATCGCCCATCGTGGTGATGAAGATGATGTCTGGGTCCTCCAAAAGGATCTCCTCAAAGCTCAACCCATCCAGCAAAATGGGAGCATTTTCCGCGATGTTATAGGTGCCCAGTTCCTGAAGCATAACACACACAAAGTTGTCTTTTGCCGTTTTTGCCTTGGTAGCGCTGTATTTAGAACCTGCCCGGACAAATAATATCTCCCTGGGCTCTCTTTTTTGGGCGGAAGCTAAAATCTCCTCAATACGAGACTGTACCTGGAGGCCATACGTCTCATAAGCCTCTGGCGCATCTAAAATGTCCGTGCAGATCTTCAGCATATGCAGATACTCCCCAAAGCTATCCACGTGAAATTGGGCCGCCGGTATCCCCGCCTGGTTGCAAATTCCAGCCGATTCTGCCTGAGCCCCAATGTCCATCGAGCAGATCACAAAATCCGGCTCATAGGAGATGAGCAGTTCGTTATCTATCGTCTTACCTGCGCCCCCGTCTACCAGCAGTACTTCTGTCTCCTTCACCAGCTCTCTTTCCACGCTCTCGCCTACCGTGATATCCACACTGCCACCAGCCACCTGCCAGATATCCACAAAGGAGGATAACAACACCGCCACCTTCTGAGGCTTTTGTTCCAGGGTGATCTCCTGCCCTGCGTCGTCTACAAAGGTATAGGCCTCCTCATCCTGTACCGTATTCTGCTGAGATGCCTGCACCGATGCCGAAGGCTCTTGACTGAATGGGGTTTTCTCCCCTCCACAGCCAGTGATCAGCAGGCAGAGGCTTACAAACACACCCAGTATTCCCACTCTTTTTTTCATTCCCTTGTTGTCCTTTCTCGCAATTCTGTCAATGAGGGCTGCCCAGAAAACACCTATGCACCTCCCAGGCAGCCCTTTTCTATGCGTCCATTGCTCTAAAATTCCGCTCTGCGTTTCCAGAGTATTCTCTCTAGCAGGTTGCGCCTCCTTTTAGATGGATCTGTGCCGCAATATTCTGTTCTTTGCGCGCCAGCAGATCGTTTTTGAGCAACTGCTCCTGGACATTTTCAAATCCAATGCGGGCCACGGTATCTGCAAACCGCTCTCCGGTCTCTCCCTGCTCTCGGAACAGCAAAATGGCCTTTTCAATCACATCCAACACCTCTTCTTCGCTGGTGAAGATGCAGTCCAGCGCTCTTCCCTGTGCCACGTGTTTTCCCCATCTGCCGCCAATGTATACCTTGTAACCGCCCGTATACGACTCCAGCGCGCCAAAGGGACACTTGGCAATACACCGGCCACAGTGATTGCACTTTTGTGGATCGATGACAATTTTACCATCTACCATTTGGGCCACATGGATGGGGCAGGCTTTTTCCACCTGACACACCTTACAGCCTCTGCACTTTTCCAGATCGATTTGTGGAACTCGCTGTCCAATCACTCCAAGGTCGTTTAGATCCGGCTTGACGCAGTTATTGGGACAACCGCCCACGGCAATTTTAAATTTATGTGGGAGCTTTACCTGAGCATATCCATGGTAGAACCTCTCGTGTATCTTTTGAGAGAGATCAAAGGTGTCGATAAGGCCGTACTGACAAGTGGTCCCCTTACAAGACACCACCGGCCGCACTTTGGGGCCTGTCCCACCTGTCTCCAGCCCCTCTTGGGCCAAAAATTCTCTTAAGGGTTCGATGTTCTCATAGGGAATCCCCTGGATTTCCATGGTCATGCGCGAGGTCATGGTGATCTCTCCATTGCCAAACCGCTCTGCCGCCTCGGAAATCGCCCGGCTCTCCTGAGCGGTGATCTTGCCGTTGCGGGTGATCACCCGTCCGTTAAAGCAGTTAGGAGTTCGCTTGTCCCATAAAAATCCCAACGCCTTGACTCTTGTGATATCCTCTGAGGAAACCGTGGCCTTCACTCCTTCTACCTTCACTTGGTTAAAAGAGGTTGCCCCTTCCAGCACTACCGTATTGGTGTATCCATAGTGCTTCATCCTGTTTTGCAGAAAATATCCCCGCTTGCCCCTTATGCAGACTAGCAGCAGCTTTTCCTCCTTGCCGATTCCCTCGATCTCTCCACCTACAGAAGTGAGATCCACAAAGGTGGCACCGGGTATGGTGGGCTCTGGCGCCACGTCGATCACCCGATATCCCTTGGCCTTGCCGCTCAAATACTCGGCAGGCGTCATGCTCACCAGCTCCCCGCTCAACTTGTTGAGCAGGATATACACCGCCTGTACAAAGGGGTGAATGGCGGTAGAAAAAGGAGGCGCATAGGCAAAGTCCATATTCTCGAAATCCTCCAGCCGAGCGCCCATGGAGATGCCCAGCACGGCAATGTCCACCATTTTATCCACTGCCCCGGGCCCGAACACCTGTGCACCCAACAGCTTGTGGGATTTTCTATCCCCAATCAATTTGGTGGCAAAAAAGGTCGCATCGGGATAGTAGTGCGCTTTATCGTCCGTCACGGCCAGAACCGTCTCCACATCATATCCTGCCTCTTTTGCCTGTTTTTCCGTCAACCCAGTTCTGCCGCAGTTGAGGCCAGGCAGTTTGACAATTCCCGTGCCCAATACTCCTGGGTAATGCTTTTGTTGACCCATCAGCACCTGTGCCAGCATTCTTCCCTCGTAGTTGGCCGACGAGCCCATGGCCGACCACTGAGGCGCGCCCGTGAGCCTGTTTTGCACTTGAACGCAATCTCCAGCGGCATAAATATCCTCCACGCTGGTTTTCATCTGGTCGTCTACCACGATCAATCCTCTTTCCATGGCAATGCCGCTGCCCTCTAAAAACGCTGTGTTGGGCCGAATGCCCACCGAAAGCGCCACCAAATCCGCGGAAAGCATGCCGCTATCCAGCTGTACACCCGTGACCTTTTGTTCCCCCAAGATGGATTTTAACGAAGTGCTAGTCAGCACTCGAATTCCGTTTTTCTCCAAATGTCTTTTGGCATAATCCGCCATCTCGAAGTCAAACACATTGGGCAGAATTTGGCTCATCACATCCACCACAGTAACCCGCAATCCCTGTGCTTTTAAGTTCTCAGCGATCTCCAGGCCAATAAAGCCACCGCCAACCACTACAGCGCTTCTGGCACCATTTGTCTGCACATAATCCCGCATGGTGATGGCATCCTCCGGCGCACGCATGGTAAACACCCCGGCTAAGGACGTGCCCGGAAGGCTGGGCACAATAGAAGATGCCCCTGTGGCGATGACAAGCGAATCGTAAGAATACTCCTCCATTTCACCGCTTCCCAGGTTTTTCACCTTCACCTGTTTTTTCTCAGGCGCTACCTCTACCGCTTCTCTGCCGGTAAGTACTTCCACTCCTGTCAGCGCTGCGTATTTTTGCGGCGTGTTGACGATGAGCTGATCTCTCTGTTCAATCACTCCGCCCACATAATAAGGCAGGCCGCATCCGGCATAGGAGATATCTGTGGATTTGGTGAGAATTCGAACCTCTGCATCTCTGTTAAGCCGTTTTAGTTTTGCCGCTGTTTTTGTTCCAGCAGCCACTCCTCCAATTACCAATACTCTCATGTAAAAACCCCTCTCTTCTGTCAATGATCGATTATTTTGCCTTTTGTCTATGGCAACAGTGTTCAGCATCCATGCACTCCGGACGTGGCGCAAGGCACACGTGAAATGTCCCTCCCTCAATGGCTAATCGCTTCCCATTGACGATGGCATCTGCCAATTTACTTCTGGCCTCCTTGTACATTCTGGCCACTGTCGCTCTGGATATATTCATGCGCCTAGCGCATCCAATCTGGTCTAAATGTTCTAAGTCAATGAGGCGAATCACCTCGTACTCGTCGATTCCCAACACGACTTTTTCTAAATTTTTCTCTGATAGGTTTTCTGGAATAAAAGACGCCACCTTGGGCATTGAACAAATGCTCCGGCATTTGGGTATTCTCGCCATAAGCTTCCCTTCTTTGCTGCATGATGGTTGCTCTCTTCGCCCGCTTGTCCAAGACGAGCGCTGTAATATTTTGCACCTTCATTGTATCCAAATTATGAGCATATGTCAATAATAGTTTGTTATATTCCCCTAGTCAAGGTGGGTAATCACCGATCTTTACCCCTTGACTTTAAAGTTTACTTTAGTGTTATACTAACAGCAAAAGCAAGGTCAAATATAGAGGTAACCTATGAACTATTCCATCAAACAAGTATCTGAAATCACTGGGCTTTCTGCTGCCACCTTGCGGTATTATGACAAAGAAGGACTTTTGCCAGATCTCAAAAGAAAACACTCCAGGTACCGCGTCTTTTCCGAACATGATTTGGAGACACTCAAGATCATCCGCTGTTTTAAGCAAGCTGGTCTAAAGATCAAAGACATGAAGTACTATATGCAGCTCCTACAGCATGGAGACCGCTCTCTTCCCGAACGATACGAGATGTTTGTCCGCCAGGAGCGACTGTTAAAGGAGAAGCTGGCAGAAATCCAACAATCCCTTGCTGTAGTGCGTCGCAAACAGGAGTACTACAAAAAGGCGATGCAGCTCAGCTCAGAACTATTAGAGCAAAATATTCCAAAGGAGGCACAGCCATGAAAAATTTAGGCTTTGGATTGATGCGCCTGCCACTAAACAATCCAGAGGATGCGCAGGACATCAATATCAGCGAAATGCAGAAGATGGTTGACCAGTTTATGCAGAAGGGTTTTTCTTATTACGACACTTCTTACGTATACCATAACGGAGCCAGTGAGACGGCATTTCGGGAGACAGTGGTAAAAAAGTACCCCCGGTCATCCTACACAATCACTGACAAAATGCCTATGTTCATGATTCAAAGTGAGGATCAATTAGAACCTATTTTTCAGGAGACACTAGAGCGTTTGGGGGTGGAATACCTAGATTATTATTGGCTCCACTCGCTCACCCGGAGCACTTATGAGACTTCTCAGCGCATTCACGCCTTTGAGTTCATCCAAAAAAAGCAGGCCGAGGGCAAGATAAAGCACATTGGTTTTTCTTTCCACGATAAAGCAGATGTGCTGGAGGACATTTTAAAGGCGCATCCGGAGATGGAGTTTGTCCAGCTGCAGATCAACTATGTGGACTGGGAGAGCGAGAGCGTCCAGTCCCGCAAGTGC
>CAJJPW010000150.1 GCA_905193725.1 uncultured Eubacteriales bacterium | reverse complement strand
CTTCCCTATCCTCTTTTTCCGGTTTGCCCAAAAACGAGCTCTTGATGCGATGATACCTTCCCAGCATCACCGTATCATAGATGGTATAGGAAAAGTATAGGCTGGGGATTTGGCTCATCACTGCGATCCGAGAGGCGATCTCCCGGCGCTTTAACCGGCAGATGTTTTGACCATCCAGGGTGATGGAACCCTCAAAGGGTATGAGCGCCGCAATGGTGCGTATGAGAGTGGTTTTGCCACAGCCATTGGGGCCTAAAACGCATAGATTTTCGCCACGTGGCAGTGTAAAGGAGATATCGTTCAGCACTTTAGTGCCATCATAGCCGGCGCTGACGTGATTGAGCTCTAACATGATCTACACCGCCTTCTTTTTCTTTTTGAAGTACACATAGGCAAAGAAGGGAGCGCCCACCAGAGCGGTTACTGCCCCCACTGGCAGCTCCTGAGGCGCCAATACCGTTCGGGAGAGCAGATCTGCAATCACCATAAAAATCCCTCCAAATACCGCAGATATGGGCACCAGCCACCGGTGGGACGAGCCAAACACCTTTCGCACCACATGGGGCGCGATGAGGTCGATAAACCCGATGGTGCCCACAAACGCCACTGCCGTCCCCGTGAGGAGGGCGGAAGTGGCGATCAGCAAGAACTTGACTTTTTTCAGCTCCACTCCCGCGGATAATGCCTGTTCTTCCCCAAATGTCATGATGTCCATCTCCTGGGTATACCTCATGAGCACCACCATGCACACCAACAGTACCCCCAACACAATGGCCACTTGGGACCAGTCCATAGAGGAAAAGCTGCCCATCTGCCAAAAGATCAGCTGCTGCAAATGCTCCTGAGAGAGGGCGGTGATCATGGTGAGAATGGCGTTTACAAAGAGTGAGAGCACCATGCCCACCAATATGATGGTGTGGTTTTCCATATTTCGGTCCAGCTTGGCGGCAAATCCCATTGCCAAAAACACAGTGGCCAGACCGAACACAAACCCCACCAGCGGCAGAGTAAACATCCCCAAAAACGTCATAGTTCCCCCTGCCAAAATGACGATGGCCGCGCCCAAAGACGCCCCGGAGGAAACCCCCAGGGTATAGGAAGACGCCAGCGGGTTTCTCAGCACAGACTGCATCACCGTGCCACTAACCGCCAACGCTCCGCCCACCAAAAAGGCCATAATCGCCCGTGGCAGGCGTATCTTCCAGAGGATATCCGCTGTCAGGCTGCTGATCTCGCTGGAAAGAGGCGTGCCAAACAGCTTATTCCCCATGATATTGATGATCTCTCCTGGCCCTATGCTCACACTGCCGATCCCAATGGCGGCGGCTAATGCCACTATGCAAATGGCGATGGCGATGAGCAGCTTATATCCTGCCTTCATTATTCTGCAAAGGGATCCTCAATTTGGGCGTACTGCTCTGGGTAAATCGCTTTGGCCATCTGCTTTAAAGCGTCCACAATGTGCTGGTTGGGCAGTGAGCTTGCGCCGTTATCGATGACATATACTTCTTTATTCTTCACCGCAGTCACATTTTCCCAGCCGGTTCTTCCCAAAATCTCTCCCGCTGGATCGTCAATATAGTTTACGCTGGTCAAAATTACATCTGGGTTGGCGGCAATGGCCGATTCCTCGGTGACAGAAATCCAGCTCTGCTGATCTGCAAATACATTTTCCGCGCCTAAAATCTCCAGCATTTCGTCTAAGAACACCCCGTCTCCAAAGCTGTATATGCTGGGCAGTGCGCTGATTTCAAACAGCACCGTCTTTTTCTCGGTTATGGTATCGCCAATTGCGGCAATTTCATCGATATCCTGCTGCATTTGATCTATGATTTCCTGGCCCTTTGTCCCCTGTCCACAGCAATTCGCTAAAAATGCAATGTCCTCTTGGACACCCTCGATACTCTCGCTAGAGGGGATTTCCGCCACGCAAATTCCCACGTCTTTCACTGCTTTAAAAGGATCATCTCCCTCTACCATGCTGATGCCCGACACAAACACGATGTCCGGCTCCAATGCGATGATCGCCTCCGCATCCGGCGCCATCATATCAAACTGAGGCAGAGCGTCTACGCCCTCCACATAAAGAGGCGTCTGGGTATCTACCCCAACCAGCTTATCCTTTAGGCCTAGGCTCTCTAAAACCTGGGTGGTGGCTGGAGCCAGGGATACGATTTTCTCTATGCTCTCCGGCACCGCAATGGCATTGCCCGCCCTGTCTTCTGTGGGCAGACTGGAGGTTTGTTCTTGCTCCTCGCTAGCCTGTGGGCTCTGCTCAGATGTCTGCCTGTCAGGCGACCCAGTGGGCTGCTCCTGCGTATTTCCGTTTCCACATCCTGTTAAGGCAGTCAGTGCGAGCGCGATCACCAAAACAAGAGCCAGTAATGTAACTTTTCTTTTGTTCATTTTCTCTTCCTCTTTTCTGTATTCCGTATTGTCTGCAAACCGAACTTCTGTGAGCACAAAAAAGCTGCATTACCCGAAAGTAATACAGCATAACAAGATCTCCTTTTAGCGCCGATAAAAAGCATATTTTGGCGATTGTCACACCGTCCCAGTTCCGGGGACGTATTTGTGCTCCCACATATCAGGATGGTATTCTGACTCGAAACTCAACCATTCCCCTCTGTCTTCCCAGCATTGCTCGCAAAATGTTGCCAGTGACTGCTCCCACTGGAGCGTAGAGGTTCCTTCATTTCTCACAGCAGCGGCTCTGTCGAGGATTTTCACCCCGTTCCCACAGCACTATGGCCTTGCCCACAGTCCTATTTCCCGTATGCGCATCTATTCAGTTTACGGGATTATTGTAGCACAATTATAGACGCTGGGCAATCATTTTTAATATTTCCCAAGGGAAGTTCTACAACTCTTCAGCGCGTTGTGGCGCGCAACGAGCTGTCACTTTCCCTGGGGCTTTGGGCCTTCCTTCCCATCCATCGAATCCTGCACGTTGAGCACCACCACTTTGTGGCGGGTCATGGCCTCAATGGAGTACCGCACGCCCTGTGTCCCCATGCCTGAGGATTTTACGCCCAAAAAGGGAAAATGGTCAGGGCCACGCTCTGTCTTGTTGTTGATCTGCACGGTGCCCACCTCCAGCCGTTTGGCAATGGAGAACGCCTTGTTGATATCCCTGGTGAACACCGAGGATTGTAGGCCATACCGGGAACAATTTGCCACACCAATGGCCTCTTCCACATCTGCCACCCGAATGATGGGGAGTACGGGGGCAAAGGGCTCTTCCCAAGCCACATCCATCTCCCCTGTCACGTGATCCAGCAGCGTGGGGAAGATCAGGTTCCCCTGGCGCTGGCCACCCACTACCACGGTGGCGCCTTTGAGGATTGCATCTTGAATTAGCCCCTGAGCAAAGTCCGCGGCAGCGGCATCGATGAGGGGAGTGATGCTCACCTCTGGCTCTCGCGGGTCTCCCGCCTTGAGCTGCTCTATCCTCCCCTTCAGCAGTCCTACTAGCTGATCTGCCACAGCATCCGTGGCCAAAATACGCTTGACTGCCGTGCATCTCTGGCCCGAATAGGAATATGCGCCGTCCACAATGTTATCCACTGCAAATTCCAGATCTGCATCCTCTAGCACAATGGCGGCATCTTTGCCTCCCAGCTCCAACAACAGTGGAACCATGTTGGTGAGGGACGAGAGGTGCTGGCCGATTTCCGTGCTACCTGTGAAGTTGATAAAGTCCACTCCTGGGTGGGTGGCCACGTAATCCCCAATTTCGCTCCCCTTGCCTGTGACAGTAGCCAGCACCCCGCCGGGCAATCCCGCCTCTTGGAGCACCTGGATCAGATGCAGAGTGCTGATACAGCCCTGGGTAGCCGGTTTGGCCACCACCGTGTTGCCTCCCATGAGGGCGGGCGCGATTTTTGAGGCGGCCAGGTTGATAGGGTAATTAAATGGTGAAATGGCCAGCACCGTCCCCAATGGCACCCGGCGCACATAGGAAATCTTATCCTTAGAGCCGCCGGGAAAATTCTCCCCTGTGACGGCAAGTCCTTCCAGCGTTTTGGCAGTATCGGCGGTATAGCGCAACAAATCCGCCGTGCGGAGCACTTCAGAGAGAGCGGATTTCCTGTCTTTAGCGATCTCCATCATCAGAATCTCCGCTAAATTTTCCACCCGCTCTTCCAGCAGAGCAGCGGCTTTATGCAGTATCTCCGCTCTCTCGTATACCGGCGTCTCCGCCCACGATGCAAATGCATTTTTGGTGCTCTGTATGGCGTGATCTACATCCTGCTCATTCATTCGCTGGATTTTTCCCACCACGCTTCCGTCCACTGGCGAGGTGATGGTTATGGTCTGCGAGGTGCTGGCCGGCGCCCATACCCCGTAGAGCAAATTCCCGTATACCTTTCCCTGGGCATCATTTTTGAGTGCAAACATAATTTCTCCCTTCCCTGTGAAAATCATAAAAATAGTTTATCCAAAAAAGGGACAAAAATAGAAAAGGCGAAAAATTTAAAATGAAATTTTTCACCTTTTCCGCAATCTATTTGGAGTTATCGGCCTTTTGCATTTGTCATTTGCTGCAATAATAGGGCCGTTTTACACGTTTACTCCTTTGCCGCATCCTTTAGTTTTTCAATGGTCTTGGTGAGCAGCCGAGATACCTGCACTTGCGACACGCCGATGATCTGTGAGATTTCGCTTTGTGTCTTATCTCTAAAGTAGCGAAGCAAAATGATCTGTTTTTCCCGCTTATCCAGTTTATCTAACAGTTGATTGACCATCAGTTTGTCGATCATTTTGCTGGTCTCGTCCAGCGCCACCGTGTCGATTAACTGGGTCTTAGAGGATTCGTCGTCAAAGGCTGGCTCGTAGATGGAAACAGGGCTGCGCACCGCGTCTAAGCTGAGCACAATGTCCTCTGTGGAAAGGCCCGAGTCTGCACTGATCTCCTCAATTGTGGGCTCTCGAAGCAACGTCTTTTTTAAATTCTCTTTGGACCGGAGCACCTTGGCCGCATTTTCCTTTAAGTTTCGAGAGACCTTGATCATGCCATCGTCTCGCAAAAACCGCTTGATCTCCCCAGCGATCATGGGCACTGCATAAGTGGAGAACTTCACACCAAATTTTTCGTCGTACCCGTCAATGGCTTTGATAAAACCCATGGAGCCGATCTGGACCAAGTCGTCATACTCGGTGCCTCGGTTTAAAAACCCCTTGACGATGCTCTTGATGAGGGCGTAGTTCTTCTCGATAAGGGTCTGCTTGGCATCTGCATCCCCCTCCTTTGCCGCTCTCAGCAATTCCAAGGTCTGCTCATGGGTGAGCAGCGTATTTTTCATGTTCGTTACTCCTGCTCTTTGCTTTTGATGCGTTTTGCCATGAGCACGCTTGTGCCCTCTCCCACAGCAGAGGTTACCTGTACCTCATCCATAAACGTCTGCATGACGGTAAAGCCCATGCCCGAGCGCTCCTCTCCTCCTACTGTGGAATAGAAGGGCTGCATGGCCTGGTCCACATCGCCAATGCCACACCCTTTGTCGCTGATGCGGATGTGTAACTTATCCTC
>CAJJPW010000149.1 GCA_905193725.1 uncultured Eubacteriales bacterium | reverse complement strand
TCCCAATTAGCCTTTGACAAGCAGGCTCCCACTTACGATTACGATATCAAGGGACAGCATGCACGCGGTCTGTATCCTTTCTTGCTGCAAAAGATATCTGCCATTCCCTTTGAAAGTGCGCTGGATTTAGGGTGTGGGACAGGGGAGATGATGAAGCGCATTTTGCAAAAGTACCCACAAAAGCAGCTTTGGGGATTGGATTTATCCGAGAAGATGCTAGAGGTTGCGGGACAAAAACTACAGGGAAAAGTGAAGCTCACCCTTGGGGATAGCGAACATTTGCCTTATGCCGATGCCAGCTTTGATTTGGTCTACTGCAATGATTCCTTTCACCACTATCCCAACCCCCAAAAGGCATTGCAGGAGGTATGGAGAGTATTGAAGGAGCAGGGAACGCTCTTACTATGTGATTGCTGGCAGCCAGGAATCGCCCGCTGGATTATGAACCGATATATGAAGTTCAGCCAGGAAGGCGACGTAAAGCTGTATTCTGAAAGGGAAATTCGAGAAATGCTCTCGAAAGACTTTCACAATGTGCAGTGGCAGCGGATCGGAACCAGGGCTTATATGGCAACGGGGATAAAATGACCCTATTAAAATACTTTTCTAGAAAAAAGAATGTAATTTAGGAAAAACTGGAGGTGGAAGATGAGAATTATCAAAGATCCAGAAGAGAGAAAACAAGAGATTATGGATACGGCGATCAAGTTGTTCTATGAAAAAGGATATGAAAAGACCTCCATTGCCGATATCGCAAAGGCAATGCACGTGGCGCTGGGGCTATGTTACCGCTACTTCCCTTCGAAAGAGGCGCTGTTTGACGCTGCGATAGACCAATATGCCCAGCAGCAGGTGGATCTGATGACAGAAATTTTAAACCAACCGGGAATAAGCTTGATACAAATGGTGGAGCAGATGCCCACTTTTATTCAGACAGAGGGGAAAAATGCCCCTATGAAAGCGCTATGCCATGGACCGGCAAGCGAAAAAATACATCTTCGCCTCACCATGACAGTCTGCTCTAAAATATATCCTCTGGTACAAAGACAGCTGGAGCTGGCAAATCAGCGAGGAGAAACCCATATAGAAGATACTCAGACAGTTGCATCTTTTTGTGTTTATGGACAACTGGGGATTTTGCTAGATCAGGAGATGTCTAAGGAGCAACGGGTGGAAAGGGTAAAGGCATTTTTGATTCAGCTATTAGAGCGGTTTCAGTAAAACTGTGGGTGATTGGCGTCAAGTTTGAGGATAAATTGATCTGTGATTTTTTGTGGAATTCCGATATAATAAAAATAAATGTTGACAATAAAAAATTGTCGAAAAAAGTATGACAAAATTAAAATTGGAGGAAATACACTCTATAGATAGTGTTGTAGGGGCTTTTCAAAAAGGTTTGCTTGGATGGGAGATCTCACGATGGGATGTGGGCGGAAAGCTGTGCTGATGCTATGAGAGGAAGCAAGATCTTGCACATGAAAGAGAGCGTTTTATGACAAAAAATACGGCATCGCATAGGGAGGCCCAGCCCCATGGAGTCATGAAAAGCGAATTGCAGGAGGAAGCATATGAATATATGGACGAAAAAGAGCGTGGAATATGCAAAGAGTGAGGATTATTTAGATCGGCTGTTTCAGGTTTATCCCTTGGCAAAAAACGTAAATAGACCGATATCCAAGGAAAAGAGAGAGAAGATCAAAGAGGCAATGGATAAGAAGGACCACAAGCAGTTGATTTTAGAGTGCTTGGGTGCGAAGGTATTCCCCATCAAAGACAGCTATATTGGATTTCTCAAACGGGATAAGACAGCCCTGGATAGAAACCCAAAGACAGTGAAGCGCATTGGTGAGGCTCTGATGGAGATGGGCTATGAAAAAGTAATTGGGGAAATGGAGCGGCCAGCGGAGACCAACCGGCAGATGGGTACGGCCTTCTCCAGCTGGATTGAAAAGGGAGAGCTGGGCATTCCGCTCACCAAAAACCCGGAGGAATTTCGAAACAGCGAAGAGAACATGATTCTCACAGCCAGCGATAGCGTAAGAGGGGATTTTGCCAGAATCTACTTGGGCTATGGGCGCAATTCCGGCCTGGATTTTCTCTGTAGATATGACAAAAAGTACATCATTGGAGAGGCGAAATTCATCTCGGACAATGGCGGCAACCAGAATAACCAGCTGAGCAGCGCCATGTCTATTTTTACCTCCATCACTACAGTTACCAAATACGAGGTGATTCCCATCGCCATACTGGATGGTGTGCTGTATCTGGAAGGGAACAATAAAATGTTTCAGACCATTAAGCGAAACAACAATGATGTGATGTCAGCCCTGTTTTTAAAGGAATTTATCCATCAGCTATAAGGGGGAAAACGCTTGAACCAGATAGATAGAGTAAAAGACATCGATGTGGAGAAATCTCTGCTGATTTATGGGGACAACTTGACGGCGATGAAGAAAATAGCAAATAAATATAGAGGACAAGTGGACTTGATTTATATCGATCCACCCTATAATACCAAACAGACCTTTACCTTGACCGAAAAACGGGTGAGCACCATTTCCCGGGAGAAAAAGGGAGTCGTAGCATATGATGATACGTTCACCTTGGAAGAATACCTGAAATTTTTGGAAAAGAGGGTAAAACTGCTGCACCAATTGCTCAGCGACAGGGGATCGCTCTATTTACACATTGATTATAAAATTGGCCACTATGTCAAGGTGCTGCTGGACAAGATCTTTGGCATTTCCAATTTTAAGAACGACATCACCAGGATTAAATCCAACCCCAAAAACTTCAAGAGAAAGGCTTGGAGCAACGAGAAGGATATGATCCTGTTCTATTCAAAAGACTATGACAAAAATATCTGGAATTATATCACAATGCCCTTGACTCAAGAGGAGATCCTGCGCAGGTTTAGCAAAAAGGACGAGAGGGGATATTACAATACCGTCCCACTCCATGCACCGGGAGAGACCCACGATGGCGAGACGGGAAGACCCTGGCGGGGGATGCTTCCCCCCACAGGTAGGCATTGGAGAGTGGCCCCGGCAAAATTGGAAGAGCTGGATCAGCAGGGCCGCATTGAATGGTCTAAAACGGGAAATCCCCGGCTCAAAAAATACGCAGACGAGCACAATGGAAAGGTGTATCAGGATGTGTGGCGATTTAAAGACCCACAATATCCCAGATATCCCACCGAAAAAAATGAGGATATGCTGAAGCTCATCGTGTTGCAATCCTCCCATGAAGGGAGTATTGTGATGGACTGTTTTTGTGGCAGTGGATCCACACTGGACGTGGCAAATAAACTGGGCCGGCGATTCCTTGGCATTGACAATTCCCCAATAGCCATGAAAATCACCCAAGAGAGGTTGCAAGGTGCAGAGTATCAATATATGGAAATGGAGGCGCAAAAGTAAAATTACACTAGAACAACAAAATTGAGGCTGGATGAGATTCCACTGAAAAAAAGTGTTTGATAGAGAAAAAATGAGGTATATGAAAAGTACAGCTTTAAGAGGAACAGATAAAGGAGGCCATCTTGTGAAAAAGCGAATGGTAGGAGTGATTGGATTAGGACATGTAGGTGCTCACTGTGCATACAGCCTAGCTGTACAGGGCATTGTAGATCAACTGATTTTGGTGGATCAAAACCATCAAAAGGCCATCAGCGAGTGCCAAGATATTTTCGACAGCGTAGCCTATTTGCCCCATAGAGTGGATGTGCAGGTGGGGAGTTTCTCTGACCTGGGCGATTGCGATGTGATTGTAAATAGCGTGGGAGATATCAATTTGCTCATCGGCAACCACAACCGTGTAACCGAAATGGATTTTACCATTCGTGCAGTGAATGGATATGTGCATAAAATTATGGAATCGGGTTTTGATGGTGTCATCATCAATATAACCAACCCTTGTGACATTGTAACCAGACAAATTGCTAAATTATCCGGTTTGCCAAGAGGCCGTGTGTTTGGCACGGGGACGGGATTGGATAGCGCCAGACTGCGCTCCCAACTGGCCAAACAGACAGGGATAGACCATAAATCCATCACAGCGTATATGATGGGTGAGCACGGAGCAGCTCAAATGACCCCCTGGTCGGCGGTGATGCTAGGGGGAAAGCCGCTGGCACAATGGGAAAAAGAGAACCAGAGGTTTTGTTTTGATAGGGATAAGATGAAGCAGGATGTGATCGGCGCTGGCTGGGTGGTGTTTGATGGAAAACACTGCACGGAATATGGGATCTGCTCCACATTGGCCAGGCTAGTGCAAATTGTGCTGCACGACGAAAAGCAGATTTTGCCTGTCAGCGCAGAGTTAGCAGGAGAATATGGGCAGACGGATTTATTTGTGGGCGTACCGGCGATGATAGGGGCAAAAGGCGTGGAAAAGGTTGTGGAGCTGGAACTCACTCCTGAGGAATACGAGGAATTTCAACACTGCTGCAGGAGTGTCCGGCAAAATATGGAGCATCTAAAAGATATTCAGTAAATGAAGTGAAGTTTGCGCAGACGGAAAACCAAAGATAAAAAGAGAAACTGATTTTGCCAGTTTCTTTTTTTATGACGAAACTGAGATAAAAACTGTTTTTCTAGATAGAAGAAAAGGAAGCTTTTCACAGTGTATTCCATTAACAAGGGGAAAACACTTCTGCAAACTAAAAAATAGGTTTTGTAAATTCATTCATAAAATTTTCACATTTTTTATCAGAAAAGCATCTTGACAGAGAGGGTATTTCTTCTTAAAATATGTAGTATGCGACATATTATATGTAGCATACTACATATTTTAAGGGGAAGAAAACTCATGAGAGCATTAGAGATAGGCTCAATGATTAAGATTTTAAGTGAGGCAATTGGTCAAAGGGTGAATGCCCAGTGTAAAGACCTCAATCTTACCATGCAGCAAATGAATATTCTGTTTTTTTTAAAGTTAAGGGAGGGAAAAGAAGAGACCAGCCAAAAGGATATTCAGGACCACATGAGGCTCTCTCACCCAACAGTCGTAAATATTTTACGTTTACTGAAGGAAAAGGGTTTTCAATAAGAAATTTAAAGTATATGAGAAAATTTGCAGAAGAATATCCGGATTTTAAATTTGTGCAAGAAGTTCTTGCACAAATTACCTAGAGCAGAAGATATTGAATTGCACATAAGATACATTGAGAAGATTGAAAATGGTGAGGATGAAGAAAATAAAATTATATAGAATGTCCAAATAATAAAAGGTAAATAAAATTATAAAGTAAATATGATGAAAACTTAAATAAAAAATGAATGCAAAGAAATGGATTATAGATAAAAAAAGTAAAGAGAAAAAGATAATAGAAAATTGGATTAAAAAGATAAGAAAGAGAGACGGGAACTATATAGGAAATAAGGAATAGGAAATATTTTATTGGATAGAAGAGAAAGTTCACATAAAATTGAAAAAGCTAAAAATATCGACTACAAGTTTAAAGAGAAAAAAGAAATACAAATGTAAAAAGCAAAACAAAGAATTAGTTAAATATATGAGAGAAATAAAGCGAAGAAAGAAATTTACATAAAACAAAAAACATAATCTGAATAAAGAATCAAATAAAAAGAATTGCAATTTTTTAAATAAAAAGAAATGAAAAGAAAAATAATAGAATGCGAAAACCAAAAAGACAATGCAAAAGAAAATCAGCATAAAAATAA